>CAZCIA010000011.1:0-17663 GCA_964498845.1 Microcaldota archaeon | reverse complement strand
GAGGGCCAGACCAAGGAGAAGCTCGGCAACAGCTCCGTAAGGACATTCGTGGAGAACACATTCTACAGTGAGCTGTCAAGATATCTCGAGGAAAACCCAGCAGAGGCGAGAAAGATACTTGAAAAGGTATATGCTGCTGCCGATGCGCGCGAATCAGCAAGGCGCGCAAGGGATCTTGCAAGGAAGAAAGGACTCTTCGAAGGTGCAGTGCTGCCAGGCAAGCTTGCTGACTGCACGGAAACCGACCCAGAAAAGTGCGAAATATTCATAGTTGAAGGAGAAAGTGCAGCCGGCTCGAGTAAGGAGGCGCGCGATAGGTTCTACCAGGCGATACTTCCATTGAGAGGAAAGGTGCTGAATGTTGAGAAGGCAGCCGAAGAGAGAATTTTTGCTAACGCAGAACTTCATACAATGGTCACTGCGCTTGGCACCGGAATAAAGGAATCATTCAATCCAGACGGCGCCAGGTACAAGAAGATAATACTGCTTACGGATGCGGATGTCGACGGAAGCCACATAAGGACGTTGCTGCTCACTTTCCTTTATAGGTATATGAAACCGCTGATAGAACGTGGCTACGTATTCATAGGGCAGCCACCTCTTTACAAGGTCTCAAAGGGTAGGGAGGCGAAGTACGCTTACACCGACCAGCAGCTTGCCGAACTGATGAAAGAGACAGACGGAAAAGGGGCGATACAGAGATACAAAGGTCTCGGTGAGATGAACCCAGAACAATTATGGGAAACTACAATGGATCCAAAGAAGAGAGTGCTGAAGAAGATTACAATAGGAGACGCAGAACTTGCAAACACAATGTTCACTATACTCATGGGACTTGACGTTGAACAGAGACGAAAGTTCCTCGAGGAGCATGCAAGCGAGGTCAAGTTCCTCGACGTGTGATCACAATGGCTGAAACCGAGCACCAAGAGGCCCCTATAGAGAAGGAGATGCAGTCGAGCTACCTCGATTACGCGATGAGCGTTATCATAGGCAGGGCCCTACCAGATGCAAGAGACGGATTGAAACCAGCGCAAAGAAGAATACTCTGGGCAATGTACGGTCTTAGTAACTTTCACGACCAGCCAACAAAGAAAAGTGCAAGGATAGTTGGCACGGTCATCGGCCTCTACCATCCGCATGGTGACCTCGCGGCGTACGGCACCCTGATAAGGATGGCCCAGTCATTTGCAATGAATCATACCCTTGTAGAGGGTCAAGGCAATGTAGGCAGCCGCGACGGAGATCCCCCGGCGAGCATGCGTTATACAGAGGTCAGACTTAACAAACTTGCAGAGGAGATGCTCGCTGATATAGATAAGAAACCAGTTCCATTCGTTCCTAATTTTGACAATACAGAAGAGGAGCCGCTCATACTGCCAGCAAAGGTACCAAATCTCTTGATAAACGGTGCTTCAGGAATAGCGGTTGGGGTCGCTACAAACATACTGCAGCATAATCTCAGGGAGGTATGCGATGCGGTTATTGCATACATAGGCAACCCAGAAGTAACGTCGCAGGATCTTCTCCAATACATAAAGGGACCAGACTTTCCCACTGGTGGAATCGTATTCTACAACAGTATGCTTGCATCATCATATACGGCTGGAAGAGGCTCATGCACCATAAGGGGCAAGAGCACGATAGAGGAGCAGAAAGGTAGACATTCTATAGTCATTACTGAGATTCCGTACAACGTAAACAAGGCGTCGCTTGTCCAGAAAATAGCACAGCTCGCCAAAGACCATAAGATTCAGGGCATAAGCGACCTCAGGGATGAGAGCGGCAAGGAGGGCATAAGAATAACAATAGACTTGAGGAAGGACGCGAATCCGGATTCCATACTCAATATACTGTACAAGCACACACAGCTGCAGGTGACGATGCCTGTCATGAACCTAGCTGTGATAAAGAATAATCTTGTCACCCTCAGCCTCAAGCAGTTCATAAAGGTGTTCGTGGACCACCGCATAGAGGTGATAAGGAACCGCACCAAGTACGACCTAACAATAGCGTCTGATAGGTTGCATATCGTTGAAGGCCTTCTTGTTGCGATAGCGAACATAGATGAGGTTGTAACAGCCATAAGGAAGAGCTCAGACACCAAGGAAGCACGCACCGGCCTTATGGAACGGTACAGCATGACGGAGAAGCAAGCCAACGCCGTGCTGGATATGAAGCTCAGCAAGCTGACCAGCCTTGAAAGCACGTCGCTGCAGGGTGAGAAGGCAGATCTCGAGACGAGCATAAAGGACTATAGGAACATACTCGAGAACGAGAGCAGGATACTCCAGATAATAAAGGACGAGACAAAGGAAATAAAGGAGAAGTACGGGCGCGATAGGCGAACGGTTATAGACACATACACGAAGATCGAGGAGATAGAAAACGAAGACATGATAGTCGACCAGGACACCACAGTGATACTCACAAGGAACAACTACATGAAGAGGATGCCCACAAGCACGTACAAGTCACAGGGCAGAGGGGGCAGGGGTGTAATTGCGATAGAGCTCAGGGAAGGAGACTTCGTCAAGCAGATAGCCTATTGCAAATCTAAGGATTATTTACTTGTACTGACAAGCAAGGGCAGGGCATACTGGCTCAAGGCGTACCAGGTGCCAGAAGCCAACAGGTACAGCGTGGGCAAGGCAGCCGTGAACCTCGTCAGGCTTTCCGAAGGCGAAACCGCAGAGGTAATCGTAAACACAAGGGAGTTCTCAGGACGTTTCCTCACGTTCATAACCAAGAAAGGTACGATAAAGCGCGTAAAGGCAGAGAGCTTCTCCAAGCCACGAATATCAGGAATACTTGCAATACCCCTAAATGATGGAGACGAGCTTGCAGATGTCTGCACATCAGACGGCAAGTCAAACATCTTTGTTGCCACAAAGAAGGGCAAGGCGCTGAGATTCAACGAAAATGGCATAAGGGCGATGGGCAGGAACGCGCATGGAGTGCGCGGCATGAGGCTGTCTCAGGGCGATGAGGTGGTCAATCTGCTCCAGGCGAAAGAAAGTGACCTCATTACAACAATAACGGAGAACGGGTTCGGCAAGGTTACAAAGCTTGATGAATACAGGCTTCAGAGGCGCGGCGGCAAAGGGGTGATAAACCTGAAGGTGAAAGAGAAGACAGGCCAAGTGGTAAAGTCTCTGAAAGCTCCAGATAAATCTAGCATCCTTCTCATAAATTCGAAGGGTCTGTCAATACAGTTCCCTGTCTCGGAGATACGCGTGACTGGCAGGAGTGCATCTGGAGTGAGGCTGATGCGCATTGACAAAGGCACGTCTGTCGTAGACGCACAAGTTATTTAACGTAATCGGATAAAAGGGAGTTCGCAGAAGCTTATTAAGAACAATATCCTACAAGATAGCAAACGGAAACGGTGAAGGGCTGATATCTGTGCTCGTAGTTGGCAGGTCCAGCTACGAAGATGAGCTTTCTTTGTTCATGGTAGCTAGGGCGTTCGGCGCAGGCAGCATAACCTTTTACCCGGAAGACAGGAGAATCATGAGAAAGCTCTCAAGGAAGTGCAAAGCCCTAAACAGGGATTGGGGCGGGTCATTCAGCTACTCGTTCACTGACAATTGGAAAAGATTCATAGATGAGAAGAAGAACTACCTGAAAGTGTACCTGACAAGATACGGATTACCCATGAAAAATATAGGTTACCAGGTAAGGACGTATAAGAACCTGCTCATAATCGTGAGTGAGAAGGAGGATATAAAGCCGCTTTACAAGGTGGCGGACTTTAATCTGAGCATAACAGCGCAGCCGCACTCGTGTGCATCTGCCATAGGCGTATTTCTGCACGATTTCTACCAGGGAAGGGAACTGGCAATGCATTTCGAGAACGCAAGGTACAAGGTAAATCCAGAACAGCACGGCATAAGCATAAAGAAGGAGAAGTAGCTATACAGACCAGTATTTTTTGGTTCTTATGAACTGCTTCTGCGCCTCTATCAGGTCCCTGTAGAAAAGGGACACGTCCTTTCTGTACATCAGCAACGCGCGTGCCGCGCTAGACGGGCCTATACCATAGGTAGAGAGAGCAAGCGCAGCCCTTCCACCGTAAGAGCTGAACAGGCTTGCCTCCTTCATTATCTCATTCAGCACACCCTTCTCCTCCTTGTCAAGCTTCTTTCCCGATATGCGCTTCTTGACAACTTTTGAATGAACATCGGAATACCTGCATATCATCACACTGCCGCATGACGGGCACATTATCCCAGCCATGTCCTTCACCTCAGACAGCTTTCTTGTGAAAGAGAACCCGCAATATATGCAGAGCATGCCAATATCCTTCTTCAGGAGGAACTCCGAGAAGGAATCAAGCAGCGCCTTGCTTGGTATCACTGGCGCTATAAGCTCCCTGGTGTAATAAGCAGCATTCAGTATTTCGTCCGCAATCGGGGATATGCCGCTCTCATAGAGCTCCACAACCTTTACCCTACCAGATTGCACCCCAGATACGAGGTCCTTCAGGTTGCCGAGGTCGAAGCTGGCCATTATGTCGTTTATCGTCTCCTTGTACACCGGCGTGTCCTTTAGCACCTTTATGATGCGCTTCGCAAGCGATTTCGTTATAGATGCTCCTTTGTCGACCGCGCCGAAAAGCTTTGCAACGTTTATGAACTTGTAGCGGAAGAGTTCAGTGTCCTTTATCGCCTCCTCAAGGCTGCTTTCGATAGTATTGATGTTAATCCTCCTGATGAAGGTCTCCACCTTCACGCTTGGCGGAGCGTCGAACATTATGAAATAAGGTGACGACCTGACGTTCATGCTTCTTCCATGGAATGTTGTAATCAGATATGCAAGGAGGCGTGAGAGCGCCTCGTTCGCCATCGTGCCAAGCCCTGTATTTATTATAATGTAGTCCTCAACTCTTTCCACTACCAGCTTGTTCCTATCATAAGTCATGAATTTTTTCTGTGCATCCACAAATCTAGATATTTGATTGATGGTTGGCTTGTCCATGCAACCTATTCTGTCTACAAAGCCCACGTCACTAGTAAGGTCCATTACCTCCCTTGCAACACCAAAGCTCACTGGTATGTCCTCTCCAGCCCAATCCGGTATGGCAGCATCGAGGTGCTCGCTCGGCTCCACGCTTAATCTGTCTTCGTCTATGCTTATCACCTTCCAGGGAAGCCCCTTCACTATGAAGACAGATCCCTCTTCGATGTTGGCAGCTACGAACCTCTCGTCAAGCGATGATATAATATGATTATCTGTGATGCTCTTCACCATGAATCTCTTCGTGTCTGGTATGACGCTCAGATGATCATAGTAGTACATGCGTGTCTTTGATGTCGAGAGTATCATTGTGCCGTCGAATGCAACCAGCCGCTGCCTGTTCATAAACTCCAGCAGCGATTCCAGTTCGCTACGTTGAATGCTGATGTATGGTCTCGCCCTTCTGATTATTCCGAAAGCCGCATCAATACTCGTCTCCTTCTTGTCGAGCGCTATCCCGCACAGCTGGTTGCAGAGGACGTCCAGCGCATTCTCCCTGACAGGGTAGCTCTCAACTATGCTTGCCATTGCATTTTTGTAGATGGCTGCCGATTCTACAGCGTCAATGTTGCTCGTTGCAACCACCAAGCCCCTCGACGTTCCTTTTTCGGAGTGGCCGCTTCTCCCTATCCTCTGCAGGAGCCTGAGCGCCTGCCTAGGAGAGCCGTACTGTATCACAAGGTCAACGTCGCCTATGTCAATGCCGAGCTCCAGCGAGCTTGTAGCTATCAGGCTTCTAAGCCTGCCCTCCTTAAACCTGTCCTCCATCGCTATCCTTTCATCCCTGTCAAGCGAGCCGTGGTGCACACCTATGCCGCCAAAGCTGTGTAATTTATTAAGCAGCATCAGCCTGCTGCCTAGGGCCTCCACCACCTGCCTTGTATTGGCGAAGATCAACGTCGATTTTGATCTCGCCACGCCTTCGGATATCGCATTCAGCCTTGCTATCGACTTGTCATCAAGGCTGAACCTGCTTCCTACATCTTTCATCTCCTTGCTGTAGCCTTCCGGAAGCTCTACAGAGAGGTCGGTCCTCTTGTCTGGCTTCACCATGGCTATCTTGAAGGGCCTTCCGCCGCATACGAAGCCTCCTGCAACATTAGGGTCTGCGACAGTTGCGCTTATTCCAATTCTTTTGAATCCTGGGGCCATCTCTTCCAATCTCTCCAGCGCAAGAGAGAGCTGTGCGCCCCTCTTGTTGGAGTAGAGCTCGTGAACCTCATCCACAACCACGTATTCGACGTTCTTCAGGTGCGGCGCGAACGACTTTGTCGGCAGTATGCTCTGAAGAGTCTCAGGTGTCGTGACAAGGAAGGCCGGCGCGGTCTTGGCCTGCTTCCTCCGTTCGCTCTGCAGTGTGTCGCCATGCCTCACCGATATGCTCATGCCTGCCTTCTCGCATATCCATGTGAGCCTCTTTATCATGTCGCGGTTGAGCGCCCTCAACGGCGTTATGTAGACCACCTTTATGCCTATGAGAGGCACACCAGGGATCAGCCGCTTTATTATCGGAAGCACGACAGCCTCTGTCTTACCGGCTCCAGTTGGCGCTACCACTATGCAGTTGTTCCCCTGCTCTATGAGCGGCATCGCCTCCTTCTGTATCGCGGTGAAGCTCTTGTACCTTGACAGGAAAGCTTCATATGCGTCTGTCATTCGACCACTGCGAAAATCAGCCCTGATGCTGCATCCTTTTGTAACGTCTCCTATGGAGCAGCTCATACGCCGCCATAGCAGCAACTACAAGGATGATTGGTGCCGCCACTATCGGGGTCGGGAATGTAAGCGAGACCTGGCTGCCGCCATTCGCATTGAAATTCTCCTGCAGGAACCAGAACTTCGCGTAGCCGGCCACGTATCCGAAAGGCACGTCCTGCAGTACCGCTGTGCCGGTGTGGCCGAGATATGTGTCGTAGCTGGTGCCGTTCTGGAACATTAGGTGTACGCTTGCATTGAGCGGCGTCTTGAACAGCGTCAGCACCTGCACCTGGACATCGTACACTGGTAACACAACCGGTATCGCAGTTGCCGATGACACGTTTGCCGTGACGTCTGCAGGCAGGAGCACTCCCTTGTACGAGACCGCGGTCACGTTATACGGAATCCCGTCGAAAAGCATAAGGCTGCTAGGCACATGAGCTCCGTTGACAACGAAGTATGCCGCGTTTATCATATTGTAGCTGGAGTCCTTTGCAACGAACTGGACCAGGTGCTGCCTCTTGAATATGGCGGTCAGCGAAACCGGTGAATTCACGGTTATGTTAACAGAGCTCTGGTTGTAGCGGCCGCTCCATGAATAAAACGCGATCCTTGTAGTGTTTGTGGCATTGAAGTAGTCCGTGCTCATCGATATGTGCGCTGCGCTCCCGGCATTATACCAGCCTGCGCCGTCCGCACTGCCGAGGTTTGTGTTGAGGCTCACAAGGTACTGCTTCTGCCATTGCGCAGCTATGCTTGTCGGTGCAGAGACAACAACGGTCCTATTGGCCGCCCCGTAGCCATCGCTCCAACCGGAGAATTTCTCCCTGGTTCCATTAGCTGTGCTGATGGCGCTGCTCTCAAGAGTTACCCTGGCGGTGACATTCGGAGCGTACCAGCCGGAGCCGCTAGTGTTGCTGAACTGCGACGTTACGTTCACATAGTACTGGAGGTCCCATATCGCAGTCTCGGTCACATTACCAACTATGTGTGCTGTTGATGTGTTCGAAAATCCTGTGTATGCTCCGCCACCGGAGCCTTGCCACCCGCCGAAAGCCACGCGCTCAACCGGAGTTATGTAAACGTATTTCTGCACGCTGAAGTTCACGTTAGAGAACGTTGAGTAGTATCCTGCACCGATCACGTTGCCGAACTGTGAATTTATCTGAAGGTGATAGACGCTTGCCCAGAGACTTGTGCCGTTCTGCGTTGCCGGCACATCAGACCCTACCGCAAAGTAATTGGCGTAGCCGCTAACCTCCCTCACGCCGTACGGGTTCCTGAGGTTCGTCAGGCTACCGGTCCCGTATCCTATGTAGCTTGTTGCGCTTGTCAGCAGGTGCGAAGCCCCGTTTTTCAGGTATGACAGGTTCTTGAACAGTACCGTTTTCATGAATGCATTGGTATTGTTGGTGTTTGCAAGCTCGGCATAGGCAGACGGCACATACTGGCCAGAAGTTGAGGTTCCAAGGTCCGCACTCCCTACCAGCCGGTTGTTGAAGTAGATGTTCCAGGTATCGCCGCTTGACGAGAAAGAATACATGTTGAAGGTCCCGTTCGCTCCTGCGGAATCGTTCTGCCCAACCCCTCCGTAGAATGATTTTCCGCTGTACCCAGCAGGGAAGTACTCCCAGAACCATGCTGGATAGCCTACGGTGAGCAACACCGTGCCGTTGCAGCCTGAGGCGTCGCAATTGGACGGGTAATCGCCAGTGGCGTTCGGCACCTCGTAGCCTACTTGGAGGAAAGCGCCGTTCTGCAGTGTCTCGCCAACCCAGAATCCGAAAGCCCCCCAGGTTACGTTTTGCGGCTTTATGGTCTGTATGTAGACGCTGGCGCCGTTGTTGTATGCCGCCTGCGTGCCTGCGTTGACGCCTGTCTGGAACCAGTACTGCGAGAAGGAGAGCGCCTCTAGCATAGCCATCGCTAGCAGCGCAGCCATGGCTAGATTAACAAGCTTAAACCCTCTCATAGCCAATACCAATCCCATCCAGCTCTTTTATTATATTTTCTCTATCAGCGGCCTTAATACTCTTCCACTCTATCACCGCCTTTTCAGCCCTTATCGATGACCTCTCTACTGCCTGGCCAAGCATTCCGGTTTCAGACACGTAATACTTCGCCATCATATGCGAGAACGCATAGCCCTTCTCGAATGCAAGCCTAGTGAATTTATCGGCATAGTGCATGCCGCCTATCCCAAGCACGCACTCCTTGATCCCTGATTCCGGAGGGCTGTCCGATAGCGCGTCCATTACGGACTTGGCTACAAGCGCAGCGTATTCCTCACTCTCAAGCGCCTCCTTGCTGCCACCCACCTCAACGAACATGGAAGGGGTCTTCAGGAGCGGGCCGTGGTGCGTGGCCTCGTATATGACCGGCAGTGCAGTATCGTTGTTCCTTTTCAAGCTCTCCATGATTGACAGCATGTAATCCGGCGCGGCTACGCTCAATTCATTTGGCTTGCCGCCCATCTTCGCCTCTGAGGACCAGTTGCCCTCCGGGTGCACCGTAAACGAGGCTATGCCCTTAGAGCTTCTGTGGCTGCATGCGAATATGATGGCATTTGTCTTGATGATGCTGTCTAGATAGTCGCACGTCAGCATCCCGCTGTCTATCCCCAGAACCTCGAAGCTATCACTCCTAAAATGCCTGTAGCCCGATATTTTCTCCAATTCCTCGAAGTCACCGGCCGCGAGGATGGCCCTGCCTATGTTGCTCGACGTGACGTTGTCATCAGAATAGACCACCAGCGGCATACAAACATACAGATTGCACAAGAACAAATAAAAACATTGAAAGCTAAGTAGAAAATAGAGGAGTTAATGCTATACAATTACGTGGCCATCATTGTCTTTGCCCTCATAGCAATATTCATGCCAATTTCCATGCTGCTGATGGCAAAGCTGCTGCGCCATAACGTGAAGGGCAACGCCGTCAAGAACGCGCCGTATGAGAGCGCCGAGCCAACGATAGGCAAGAACAGGGACGTGATTAATGAGTATCTGCCGTTCTTCATGCTCTTCCTTCCGTTCGAGCTTGTCGCCATAGTGCTGCTCATATGGTCGTCTGTGCTGCGCCAGGTCAGCTATTTGAATGGTCTGCTTGTTATAGGCATGGCGGTGATGGCGACCATATTCACCATAGCAGGATACTTCATAATACGTGGTGGAAATGCAAGAGGATGAGACAGGAGCCCCATATACAAAGGAGCAGTTCCTTAATGCGGAGCAGGAGATGAGCGTGCTCACCGAGCAGTCGCTCAAGCCCTACAGGGAGGAATACGCGCCGGCGATGTTCAGCAGGCTAAGCGATATCACAAAGATAAGGATGAAGGACATAATCAAGTGGGGAAGGTCCAACTCGCTCTGGCCGTTGCAGTTCGGGCTTGCGTGCTGCGCTATGGAGCTGATGGACTTCGGTGCGGCGAGGATCGACGCAGAGCGGAAGGGGTACCTGCTCTTCCGTGGAACGCCCAGGCAGTGCGACGTGATGATAGTTGCGGGCTGGGTTACCAAGTCGGTTGCACCGAACGTGAAACGCCTTTACGAGCAGATGGCAAAGCCCAGCTACGTGATTGCTTATGGCGAATGCGCAACATCTGGCGGCCCATGGTGGGAGAGCTACAACATAGTTAATGGCATAGACCAGGTGCTTCCGGTTGACGTATACGTCGCAGGGTGCCCGCCCAGGCCTGAGAACCTTTTCGGCGCGATGATGAAGCTTCAAGAGAAGATACGTGGTAATATTGAGGGATATACAACCAGGGGACTTAGCGAAAACCTGCGCAGAAATGAAATCAGCAGGATTTGACTACCTGAAGAAGATAACCGCGGTCGACCGCACCGACCACCTGGAGGTGATCTACCTACTGTACAACATCGATGAAAAGAAGGACGAGGTGCTGCGCGTGACGCTCCAGCCCGCAAAGCCGGAGATACACACAATCATGAAGATTTACCCGGCGGCCGATTGGTATGAAAGGGAGCTTTCAGAGATGTTCGGGATCAGGATACTTGGCAGGGATGCAAAGCGTCTTCTTCTGGAGCTGTGGAACGGTACGGATGCTCCTCTAAGGAAGAGCTTCGCCTGGGGCAAGGATTACGACAAGGTGGAATGATGCCCGTAATGAGGATAAACGTTGGTCCGATCCATCCAAGCACGCACGGTGTACTCCGCATCGTGGTGGATGTTGACGGGGACACGATAAAATGGGCCGAGCCCCACATAGGGTTCCTCCACCGTGGAGTAGAGAAGCTGATGGAGACGAGGATGTACATGCAGAATCCATCCTACACGGAAAAGCTGGACTATGTAGCTCCACTGAGCTGGGACGACCTTTATGTCAACACCGTTGAGAAAGCGCTCGGCGTGCCAGTCAAGGAGCCGGCACAGTACGAGCGCGTCATACTCCTTGAATTCCAGCGTATAGCGAGCCACCTCCTATGGCTTGGCACGATGGTAAATGACATGGGGCAGCTCTACACGTCATTCATGTGGTGCTTCCGCGACCGCGCCAAGATAATAAAGCTGCTTGAGGACGTATCCGGGAGCAGGATGTTCTACGTTAACCTTAGGCTTGGCGGATTCAACAAGAACCCACCTGAGGATTTTGCGGAAAGATGCCATGCACTGGCGGATTACCTGGAACAAAGGATAAAGGAGTATCCGGATGTATTGGATGGTAACAGCGTCTTCATGGAGAGGACGCGCAACGTAGGCGTGCTCAGCAAGGATGACGCTATAGCCTGCGGCGTGTCAGGGCCTGTGCTCAGGGCGTCAGGTGTAGAGCAGGATGCAAGGAGATCGCACCCATACTACGTGTATGACAAGATCAAGTTCAGAGTGCCTGTGAAGTTCAACGGCGATAGCTACGATAGATATAGGGTTAGATACGAAGAGATGCTGGAGAGCATAAGCGTCATCAGGCAGGCGATAGAGATGATGCCCAGCGGAGACACGAAAGGCATGCCAATAAGGCTCATCGGGCCTGCGGCAAAGCCAGACACTGTGATAATGCAGGAGGAGATGCCAAGAGGTGAGGGGATAATCTACATGGTGCCAGACAAGCAGCGGCCGTACAGGATTTCGCTCAGGTCACCGGCATTCATCAATTTATCTGTGCTGTCAAAAATCACAGAGGGCTACAGGTTCGCTGATCTCTTCACGATAGTCGGCAGCCTCGATGTCGTGCTCGCCGAGATAGACAGGTAGGAATATAAACAACAACGCTAAAATGTGATTTTATGGCTAAGGAGCAACTGGACAAGCTTACTTCAGACTATCAGGCGCTGCAGGAGCAGCTGCAGTCCCTGGCATTGCAGAAGGCGCAGTTCATCGAGCAGAAGGAGGAGCTCAGCATGGCGCTCGATGAGATAGGCAAGGCGAACGGGAAGGTATACTCCGCAATTGGCGGGGTGATGGTGGAGACTACGAAAGATGAGGCAACGAAGGGCGTCAAGGAGAGGCAGGATTCTACAGAGATGAGACTATCCATAGTGAGCAGGCAGTATGACGAGGCCGTGAAGAAGGAAAAGGTGCTAAGGGAGCAGATAGAGGGGTTGATAAAAATAGACGGTGGAGACAAGGCAGTGACAGCATGAAGATTGCGATAGTATCGGACCTCCATCTGGGTTATGAGCGATTCGAAGAGGATGCTTACTCGCAGGCGAAGGAGGCGCTCGAAGAGGCTAGCAAGCGTGCCGATGCGCTACTGATACCTGGAGACATATTCGACAAGAGGTATCCCAAACCTGAGATCATATCGCAGGCGATAAACATCTTCAGGGAGCTGTCCAAGAAGAAGTGGGTGGCAGCCATATCTGATTATGATGGGAAGGGGGAGCTGCACACGAAGGTCCCGATGGTCGCGATACCAGGGACGCATGAAAGGATTGCGGAAGGCAAGGATAACGCGGTGAAGCTGCTCTCTCTTGCCGGCCTGCTAGCAGATACGAGCGAGGCTACCACGACCATACAGAAGGGCGACGAGAAGGTCTCCGTATTCGGCCTTGGGGGACTGGCCGAAGAGCTGGTCAAGGAAAGGCTGGCGCAGATGGCTCCAAAGCCAGTCAACGGGTCATTCAACATATTCATGTTCCACCAGTCGATCTATGAGATCCTGCCGTACAGCGAGCACTTCATAAAATATGACGAGCTGCCGGAAGGCTTCGACCTTTACGTGTCAGGACACATGCACAGCCGGAGAGAAGAGAGCGCCCACGGCAGGAAGCTGCTCATACCTGGAAGCACGGTGCTGACCCAGATGAAAGGGGACGAACAGAGCAGCAAGGGATTCATCGTGTTCGACACCAAGGATTGTTCCTACAAGTTCATTGAGATAAAAACAAGACCGTACTCGACAAGCTCGATAAAGGTGGATGACGCAAAGCCATCAGACCTGATCGAAAGGTGCGAGGCCGAGATCAGCAAGGCATTGTCGAGGGAGAACACAAAGCCGATAATACGGATTAAGATAACAGGCACGCTGGCAAAAGGGTTTGACAAGGCGGATCTGCAGGTCCATGCACTGGCCATGAAATATGCGGACAAGGCCTTCCTGGCAATAGATATATCAGGAATATCAAGCCCAGGCACGGAGCTGATGATAGACGAGCTCCGCGAAGGAAAAATCGACGACATACCTATAAAGGAGCTTGGCATGCTCACCATGATTAAAAAGCTCAAGGACTCAGGAGCCGAGCAGTCGCTCAATTATTCGGAGCTGTTCAACCTCCTTTCAAACCAGGCGAGCAAGGAGAAGGTGCTCAAATCCGCCAACGAGCTGCTATTCGAGGGGAATGGCTAGCTACTTTACGCGTTCTATGATGCCGAGGGTCTTGCTGAGCTGCTCCTTGTTCTTAGGGTCTATTACCTCTCTGAGGAACTCGAGATGCCTCGGATTGCACTTGCGCTCCTTTTTGCTTCTCGACGCGGATATTATCCTTACGGAGCCGTCAGGCAGCACCGCGGTTATCACAGCACGGCTGCCCGCATCACGGCCGTACTTTTTAACGCATACCCTTCCTACTTCTAAAAGCATGATATCACTTTCCTATTCTCTTCAGTATCTCATCGGCAGTCTGCTCTACTGTCAGCTTGTCCGTGTTTATTATTACATCAAATGGTTTTTTATCCCTGCCTAATTTAATTCCATAGTAATTTTCAAACAACGTGCTGTTCATGCGGTCGCGTTCTGCAACGGTGCGCCTGCAAACCACTATGTCCGATTTGTCGCGCATGGCCATCCTGTTTGCCCTCACCTCTACGCTTGCGTCAAGCCAGACCTTGAAGCCTGAATCCGATAGCCACGGCAGCGTCCAGCTCGTTACTATTATGCTGCCTTTCTTTACGCGTGCAAGCATACGCCTATCAGCTTCCCTGTCAAACTCTGGGTCGTTGTTGCGCTCCTTCAGGAATTTTATGCCATCTGCAGAGTCCCACCAGCTGGCTCCGCCTACAACATAGCCCTTCTCTCTTGCTATCTCCTTCAGTATGTCCCCCCCGTTCAGCTCCTTAAGGCCAAGGCGCGCGCCCAGCAGCTTTGCCACCTCGGTCTTGCCTGCCGCTGGCAGCCCAGATATTATTATTGCTTCCATGGGGCTCAACACCTGACGAGTCAGTGGGCAACTAGCTGCAGCACATAAGATCTCTGCTTGACGCTGACATCGTTGAGCTTCATGTCGCCGTGTTCCACCCTGCTTCCAAGCTTGACTATATCGGCTGAGCACCTGGAGCACAGCACACCGCCGAATATTCTGCTGTTTGTCCTCCTGGATTTGCCGCCACGTCTACTTATTCCATTCAGCTCAGCTGAGCAGATGGCGCAGTGCGGCGTCGATGGCTTAGCTCTCGTGTAATGGATGACGTTCCTGCCGGTAATGGTGACGCGGTGCGCGCGCCTGAAGCTTCTGGACCTGTGCATTGGTTTGGGCAAAATCAGCACCTTGCAATTATTATGGTTAAAAAGGTATAAAGAGGTTCATGTCACTCCTTAATCCCCTCTGCTGCGAGCCTTGCCTTTGTGTCAAGCTTTGCCCTGTACCTGTCGTATACCATTATACCGATGGACGTGCCTATGCCGAATATGAAAACGCTCACGAAGAACACACCCCTATATTGTAGGCTGAAGTTGTAGCTGCCGATTGAGAATGCGGTAGCCGCCGTGCCTAGCCCACCGAAGAGCCACGGTATTATCAGATAATAAACTATCAGGAACGTTGGTATGAGCACAAACGTGGACTTCAGGTTCATGGTCATGCTCTGCTTGACTAGCGGCATCATCATGCTCTGCTTGGCTGATATCTCCTCCTTGGGCGCGTTACCCTTTATCATCTCGTTCAGCTCCTTTGAGAAGACCTTTATCTGGTCCTGCAGCTCTCTCGTCCTCTTGGGGTTCGACAGTTTTCTCTGTACCACCGCCGCAGCAGCGGTATAAATTACTCCAGATACCACAATCTCAACAACAGGCGCAGTCGCCAACGCAGTTAATATTACCATATCACTTACCAAATAGCACTGAAACAGCCTCCTTGAATTCACTTACCGATTCCTGAATTTTACCATTCCTGTTGCTGATTATGTAAAGCGGCACTCCAATCAACGAGGAGTAGTAAGCTGCTACAGAAACGTCTACTATCCTGTTCATGTCTATCATTCCAGCATCATCCGTCTCCCTCTCTCTTCTCTTGTCCGCCTTTCTTCTACCAAGTATCTCACCTGTTGGGGCGTCAATATATACGAACCCTACAATTTTCTTGAGAAGCTTGACATATCGTGCTGGCAATCCTGGTATGTACTTGTTGCCGGCCTTGATGGAGGTGTGCGTGTCCACTATTACGTTGCCTTTCATCCTGCCTATTGCAGAATACGCCTCGGTGTAGAGTTTCTGATACGTCCTCCAGTCGATCTTGTACCTAATCTCGTCCCTATCCTTTATGTAGCCTTTCCTGATCGAATATTCGCACATCAGGTTCCCCATATTGACAATCTTTACGCCCTTGTAGCCCTTCGCCTTTTCAAGTACTGTTGTCTTGCCGGCGCCCTGCATACCAAGCACAAACACTATTGGCATAATACCGAATAGGTATGAAAGTGAAAGTATAAAAGAAAAAGGGATTAGTCCTCGTGACCCATCCCACCCATGCCTCCGCCCATTCCACCACCTGGGCCTCCTGCAGGAGCCCTGCCCTTGGAGCTGATCATGTCGTCTATCCTTAGGATTATCTCTGCAGCTTCGCTTGCGCTGTAGATTGCCTGTTCCTTCACCTTGAGTGGTTCGAATATGCCTTCCTTAGCCATGTCGCCGATTTGATTCCTGTTTATGTCGACTCCGGCCGTGCCTCCCTTAGTGCGGTGCTTGCTTCTCAGCTGCACCAGCGTGTCGATCGCGTCCATTCCGGCGCTCTCGGCAAGCGTCTTTGGAATCACTTCGAGCGCATCTGCAAACTTCTGTATAGCAAGCTGTTCACGTCCACCAACATCGTTAGCGTATGCGCGCAGTCCGTTCGCGATATCTATCTCAACGCTGCCCCCGCCTATCACATACTTGCCGTCTATCATCGCGCTCGATACCGCACCGATTACGTCTGTAATAGACCTTTCAACCTCATCGACAACCTGCTGGTTGCCGCCTTTCACGAAGATCGTAACGCTCTTAGGGATCTTGCACTTCTCGACGAAGACCATGCGCTCCCCGCTAATCTTCCTCTCCTCTACAAGGCCAGCGAAGCCCAGGTCCTTAGCGCTAAGGTCGTCAAGGCTGGTAACTATCCTTGCGCCTGTCGCCCTGGCCAGCTTCTCTATGTCACTCTTCTTTACGCGCCTTACCGCAAGTATGCCCTCTTTTGCAAGATAGTGCTGCGCCACGTCGTCTATGCCCTTCTGCGTGAACATCGCTGTGGTGCCGCTCTTCTTTATCTTGTCTACCATGTCCTTGAGCATGCGCTCTTCCTGCTGCAGGAATGCCTGCATCTGCTCCGGAGACGTTATCTCAATCTTTGCCTCCGTCTCTGTTTTCTCTATTTCGAGCGCGACGTCAAGCAGAGCAATCTTCGCGCCGGACACGCTCCTTGGCATCCCCGGATGAGCAATCTCCTTGTCTACGAGCACGCCGCTTATCAGCTCGGTGTCGCCTATGCCACCTCCGGCCTTCTTCTCCACCTTTATGAAGTCATGGTCAATCACGTACTTACCTGATGCATCCCTCTCCATGACCTGCTTTATCGCGCTTATCACTATCTTGCCCAGATGCAATTTTATGGCATCATCACCTACGTTCTTCGATCCCATAGAAACCTGAGCAATCCTCTGTAGTGTCTGTTCATCTGTTATGCTCACCTTCCTAGCTACCAGATCCAATATCTGAGTCGCCTTGCGAGCCGCCATCTTGTACCCTCTTATTATCGTAGTCGGATGTATGCCCTGCTCTATCAGATCGCCAGCTCCCTTGAGAAGTTCACCTGCCATTATCACCACAGTTGTGGTGCCGTCACCCACCTCCTTATCCTGCGTCTTGGCTATATCCACCATTATCTTTGCAACCGGGTGCTCCACGTTCATCTCTTCAAGTATGGTGGCCCCGTCATTCGTTATTATTATGTCACCGAGCTCGCTTACCAGCATCTTGTCCATTCCCTTCGGACCAAGCGTGGTCTTTATCGCGCTTGCAACCGCCACAGCCACAGCTATGTTAGTGCGCTGCGCATCCCTGCCCAATACACGTGATGCCCCCTCTGGGAGCAAAAGAACCTGTTGTCCACCTAGTTGGTTTTCAGCCATGATAATTCACCCTAGAATTAACGCAAATTATACGCGGTTTTTCTAATCAGCAGTACTCAGAATCGATGCGTATACAGGAGTAATTATGTAAGTTAAGGTATTTAAAGTTATGGTGACATCTTCCCACCCGTAAACGGCGTGAGCTTCCCAAGTGCAAAATGGTATTT
>CAZCIA010000010.1:0-19229 GCA_964498845.1 Microcaldota archaeon | reverse complement strand
GTTAGATTGTATAGGGTAAACCCTGCAGGATTTGGGCTGCTATGCGGAATTACTGCTATAGAAATTTGTTTAACGTGTAGTATGCGTGTTAGGGCTGCATCCAGTCTATCTCGTAGTACTCATACTCACTTCTTGGCAGGTCTATCCTCCTTACCTTGTAATATGTGACGGCCGTCTCCCTGTCCGCAATCGCTATAATCAGCTCGAGCTTCCTCTGCTTCGCCTCGTTTATTATGGCTGATAATTCACTTCCGCCTATGTACTCATCCTCGCTTATCGACAGCATCGCGTACCTTGGCGCATCATCCTTCGGGTTCTCCGTGCCCTTTCCCTTCCTATGGTAAAGCAAGAGGTCTATCTGCATCCTCTTCTTCCTGCTCTTTCCTGGTATTGCTAGTATGAATGTCTTCCTTACCGAATGCGCTACCCTTATTGCCCTCGCCCACTCCGATATAAGCAGCTTGACGTCCCTCGGAAATACATGAATCACGTGCTTTGAATGCACCCACGATGGGCTCTCCCTTATCGGCTTCGCGCCAGGAAAGTATATCCTGAAATGTGTGCCGAACTTGAAGCCTGTCTTGACCACATAGCCCTTGCTCCTCCAGTCAGAATACACCTGGTAAAGCTTCGGGAAGTCTGACCTTCTCTTTGATGCTATGTTGAATATCTCGCTCCTTGAATGACCCCTCACGTTGAGCACACCATTATCTATCAGGTAAACGGTCTCGTATACGTCAAGCTTATTTAGGACTCCCCTCTCGCCCAGCTTGTAGGTGCCGTACTGCCCGAACCACAAATCATTGTATATCTGCTTGCTGTCATCCGACTCGTCTGTCACCGTGGTCATGTCTTCTGGGAAGAACACTCCAGATAATTTGTACCCCTTGAGGTCTGTCTGCGATGCCGGGTACCTCTTTATCGGCGTTTTCGTGTTCTGCTTCGCCTTGAACTCCGCGTTCTTGGCTATGAGTCCCCTATCCCTCCAGTCCTTGTAGGTGAAATATATGGCCATGAGCTTCTTGTTTCTTATCAGCCTAGTTGCCAGTTCGTTGAACGCCAGCCTTGAACCTGGCGGCACCACGCATTCTGTATTCCTCACATCCATTAGATAGAGCGCTTCCTCTGGTTCCAGGTATAGCTTTCCATTCTTGTACGTGCCGAAGCTTCCCTCCTTTAGCGTGTCTACTGTAGACTGATCATTCGCGTACACTCCCTCCTTAGCATCGTAGTTTATCGTTAACATTATACACCCATTATGCTGTTCAATGTTTCCTCCTCGATCTTTGATAGCTTTGCAGGTATTATTATTGTTGCCATCTGCCACCCCTTCGTGCTTTCCGCTGCATCCATCGTGGTCATTATGAGCTTTTGCTTGTCAGTTCCTATGTCCTGCACCAGCATTATTCTTGCATTTCCATCTATTATTCCTTTCTTGTAGCTGTTTTCCGCTGCTTCTAGCTCCTTTACCGCCTCTTGCGCAGATAATGTCGTGCCCTTTTCTGGGTAGTAATCCAGTAGAATGAGCGAATGAAGGTTGGCGGCCATGTTTCTCTCTATCGTTTCGTAGAATGATACCGGCTTGTAGCTGTCGGTCCATCTCGATATGGTGCAGATCTGGCCAAATCTGTAGAAATCAAGGCCGCTCTCGCCCATTATTGCCGGTATCGCAGAGCTCGAATGTAGTATTTTTGTTTTAACTCCCTGCTTCTTTGCCTCTATCAGCAGTATCTTGTGCGTTGTTGCCGTTAATGGGTCCCCACCGACCAGTATTGCTATGTCTTTGCCGTTTGCTTTTTCTACGGTCTCTTTTGCCCTGTCTTCAAGGTCTTCCCTGGAAAGCGTACTTATCTTCCTGCCTAGCAGCCCTTCCAGATACTCCACCTTGCGGTCATCGACAAGGCTTGTGTACCTCTCGATGTAGAGCTCGCAGTTCCTGCACGTCTCTACTGCCTGCACCGATATGTCGTTGTAGGACACCCCGGTCCCTACCAAAAACAGCATAGTGTCACTTTATGCCGTCCGGCGTTATCTTTATGACGCATTCGCCCTCCGGCATGTTTGGCGAATCCACCAACCTCACGATACGCTTGTCCTCCTTGCTCTTCCTGAGGTACAGCATCGTTGTAGCCGCGTGGGCAAGGACGTTGCCACCTATCGGCGTGGTGGGATCGCCGAATAGCATACCGGGATTGTCCATAACCTGATTTGTAATATACACTGCTAGGTTGTACTTGTTTGCCAGCAGTGCAAGCCTGTGTATATGCGAATTAAGTTTCTGCTGCCGCTCATTAAGCGCGCCTCTCCCAAGGAACTCTGCCCTGAACAGTGATGTCAACGAATCAACTATTATCAGCTTTATGTTTTTCTCCTGGATTAGCTTGTCTGCCCTATCTGCGGTGAGAACCTGCTGGTCCGTGTTCTGCACCCTGACTACGACTACGTTGTCAAGTGTCTTGTCTGGATCCAAACCGGCGTTCTTGGCTATTGAGACTATTCGCTCTGGCCTGAATGTTCCTTCTGTATCTATGAACAGCGCATTGCCTCCAAGGCCTCCCTCCTTCTTTGGCAGTTGCACATTCACAGCGAGCTGGAACCCTACTTGGGTCTTGCCGCTTGCGAACCTGCCGTAGACCTCTGTCACCGCATCCGTCTCTATACCACCCCCTATCATCTCGTCAAGGTCCTTCGACCCTGTGGAAATCCTGCCTATATCCTCCCTTCTCTTGAGTATGGCCTTCGCTGTCTCGTAATTGACGGTAGTTGCTTCCCTTGCGGCATCTATGGCCTTCTTTGCGGCGTCCTGGCTTAGCCCTGACGCTTCGGATATGTTAGCAGGGAAGGAAGCTGCCACTTTTTCCAGGGTGTCTATGCCTACCGCCCTTAGTTTTTCCGCAGATGTAGGGCCTATCCCTGGCAGGTCCTCAAGTTCATGCGGTGTTTTTTCCTTTGGCATCAGAACACGATAGTAGATTATCACAAATAAGTATTTAATACTGAAAGTGCTTACCCTTCTTATTGGTAATTCAGCACACCGAAGGCTAACCTGAAGAGAAAGAAGAAATAGTGCCAGCGTGTTTCCACGCTGGCAAGGCGACCAGTTCTTCACGACCTTCCTACAGTAGAGAACCCGTAATATGTTAAGAGAAAGATAGTTCTAAAAAGCTTTCTTAGAAGATGTAATAGTGGAATATAATTTCATTTAAATGGAATAGTATGGGCTTCCTTACTCTCGACATAACTGGCATAATTGCAGCGCTAGTGCTAGGTTTCCTCTTCCTGATCTTCGGGAATCTCAGCCTTGTTTTCATAGCCTTCATGCTCTATTTCCTGCTGCTTTCAGCGCTTGTCACAAACACAGGAAGGCAGCGCAAGCGCGCCCTTGGCGTATACCAAAAGAGCAGGAGCATTGCCAATGTGGTATCAAACGGCACAGGGCCCCTTATCTTCGCCTTCCTCTTCTTTATGGCGGTGTTCAGCCATGCCACTGCATTTGCGATAGCCTCGCTGGCTGGCTTCGGAGCAAGCGTCGCATCTGTAACATCTGACAAGTTCAGCAGCGAGCTGGGCGTACTAGACGGCCAGCCTAGGGACATCTTCACCTTCAAGAACGTAAAGAAGGGAGCTTCCGGGGGGATAACCCCGTTCGGGCTTGCCTCCGGACTATTCGCATCGATGTTGATAAGCATACCTTTCGTTTTTATAGTCTTCAAGCAGGGTATCCTGTTGCCCTTTGCTCCCTCTTTTGTAGTTTTCAGCTTATTCGCAATAACTATAGGCGGGTTCGTGGGCACCCTTGTAGACTCTATGCTCGGGCACTATGAGGAAAAGGGGATAGGCAACAAGTTTACCTCCAATTTCATATGCAGCATCTTCGGAGGGCTCCTTGGCATGCTCCTCCTCTTTTTTGTAGTATGATGCGCCAGCCGGGATTTGAACCCGGATAGTTGCCTTGGGAAGGCAAAGTCTTAACCAGATTGGACCACTGGCGCGAAGCCTATACTGTTTCTGTCATTAGGTTACGCGCAGCTTCTCTTAATATTTTTGCCTTGTCCGTCCTCTCCCATGGCATGCCCTCCTTGCCGAAATGGCCGTATGCTACCGTCTTGGAGTATATCGGCCTCTTCAAATCAAGCTCCTTTATGATCGCTGATGGCCTTAGCTTGAAGTTCTTCAGTATCAGTTTCTCTATTATTTCCTGCGGCACCCTGTTCGTGCCAAAACAGTTCACGTGCACATTCATAGGATCTGGGTAACCTATGCAGTACGCTACTTGTATTTCGCATTCGTCTGCCAGCCCTGCGGCCACAACGTTCTTCGCTATGTACCTTGCCATGTATGCCGCTGACCTGTCCACCTTTGACGGGTCCTTGCCGGAAAATGCGCCGCCGCCATGCCTACCCATCCCGCCGTAGCTGTCAACTATTATCTTCCTGCCTGTTACGCCGGTATCGGCTGCTGGTCCGCCTATGGTGAACCTGCCTGTTGCGTTGATGAAGACTCTCGTATTGCTGTCAATCCAGCTCCCTAATGTAGGTTTTATCACCTTTTCAAGTATCTGCGCCCTTAATTCTTCTATATTACAATCCTTATGGTGCACCGAGAGTATGACAGCGCTTGCCCTTTTCGGCGTCTTCCCCTCATATTCTATAGTCACTTGGCTCTTGCCGTCCGGCAGCACTTCCAGTATCTCTCCTTTCTTCCTTACCTCTGCAAGTCTTTTCGTAAGAGCATGCGCAAGCACTATAGGCAATGGCATGAGCTGCTGCGTCTCATTTGTAGCGTAGCCGAACATCAGCCCCTGATCTCCTGCGCCTTGCTCCTTTGAGTCAACACCCTGTGATATGTCGGGGCTTTGCTTGTGTATCTTTACAAGTATCTCTGATTTGTCGGAGAAGCCCAAAGCCGGATCTGTGTACCCTATCTCTCTTATCTTTTGCCTTGCCACCTTCTCGAAGTCTACGCTGGCTTTTGTTGTTACCTCTCCGGCTATGCATACGAAGTCCTTTGTGGCCAGCGTCTCTACAGCTACCCTGCTATCTGGATCCTGTTCCAAACATGCGTCAAGTATCGCATCGCTTATGGCGTCGCATACCTTATCTGGGTGCCCTTCTGTGACGCTTTCTGATGAAAAGTACCTTTTCATGAATTTTATGATTACCGTCGGGTTTAAATTGCTGGGTGTTTGCAGTTTGTATCTGCGTATAACTGCTGTTTGTTAGACACTAGACGAAAATGTGTGTGATGCTTGTCGTCGCACATTTTACCTTATGTAGCTAGGGTGCTGTTCCGCTGGTGGTCCTGTGCCTCCCTGCTGCCCTGGGAATGACATCGTCATCTGTTGTTCTATCTCCTTTATGGCCTTCGCGGTCTGCTCTATTATCTTGTCTAGGTTCTTTGTGTCTATTGTAAGGCCAAGCCTTTCGGCCAGGATTATGAGTACCGACTTCGCTGCTGCTGCATCTAAATCTACGAAAGATGTCTCCCCCATCAAGCATATCCCATCAATCTTCTGGTGCTTAGCGAACGCGACGATGAGGCCTGCAGAGCCCCAAATCGTGCCCTTTGATTTGCCGAAGAGGACGTTAGTGCCCCTGAAGCCATCTATCACCTGCTTGCTGGTGGCGTTGCCAAACACCCTTGGAATTCCTGTTATTGGCTCTCCGGTGGTATAACCGCCAATCGTGTAGACGAACCTTCCCTTCAACTTTTCCTTGAAGTATTCGACTATTTTAGAGTTGACTTCGTATTGCCCCTCTGGCGTAACCGCCTGGTCATCGCCCGTCAGGACTACTATGTCGCTGCCGTTCTTCTTCTTGCTCTTTATGTAGTAAAAACGGTTGCTCGCCAAGCGTATTCCACCGTTCTTTAGCATGATGACCTTGTGTGGGAAATGGTTCGAATATAGTGTTGCAAGCCTCTCGCCGCCAAACTCGTTCTTGAGGTGCTCTGCCACCAGCTTGCCAACGTTGCCTATGCCTGGCAGACCTACAACAAGCACCGGGCTATTCAGTTTTATCTCCTTATCCTGCGTTATTGTGGTGTACTCGTCATACATGCAATCATATCTGCGCCAGTATATCCTCCTTCTCCTTCCTTATCTTCTCTTTTTCAAGCTTAAATATGCCTTTCTTCAGTTTTGATGATATGTCCATTTCAGCCTTCTTTATCTTTGCCTCCGCTTCGGAGTAGTCTTTGCCGTCTGCGGCAAACCTGTACTTCGGCGCGCTTATGTACGATACGATGACCCCATCACTTACAGCATCGGTAAACAGATTCCTGAGCTCTACCGCACCAGACTCTGTATTGTACGTCGATATTGTTGCTATGTATGAGACCTCGTGCTTCTTCTCCTTCTTGTTTGCCTCTATCGCTTTTTGTATCTCCTCCTTGAACCTTTTCGGTACCTTTAGGCTTTCGAACTGCTCAGAGTTGTCTGCGGCGTGTTGGAAAAGCGCTGCGTACGTGCCGAATGTTGTATGCAGGCCGTCTATCATACTCTTGTCGGCAATGCCAGCCTGCTTCGCCGCCTGTTGGAGCAGCGCCGCCAGTCGCTTCTCAAGGTTGTACGCGCCTATCTTCACCTTCGTCTCCTTCGGCGTGACCTTCTTCAACGATACGTCTATCGTGTTCCTGTCCTTATCATAGGCCACAACCTTGCAGACAAGGTTCTGCCCCTCGTGTATGAATTCGCGTATGTTCTTTATCCAGCCTGATGATACCTCTCGTATAGGCATGAATACCTCTATGTTGTTGTATTCCGGCAACCTGCAGTAAGCCCCGAATTGTGTTATTTTGGAAACCTGTGCGATTACCAGAGACCCTATCCTTGGTGCGTCTTCAAAAGCCATCTTGTCACTGTGCCTTTATCTCCAGTTTCTTCTTTGTACGCGTTCCTATCACGCGTTCTATTGTGTAGTGGCATTCCTTGCACTCAAGGAGCACCTTCTGCCGCTTCGACGTCTTTATCCTTGTTGCTTGCCCCTTTACCTTTCCGTGGTAGCCCATACGCTTCCTTATGTTGCGCCTCGTCCCCATACTCTGGCCACGTTCCGCCTTGCTGGAGTAAAGCCTGACTATATGCAATGTGTGCTTATTGCACTTCGGACAGAAGGTCCTTATCTCTTTTACCATCTCCATGTTACATCTCCCTACATATGTTGTTGTTGATGAGGAATGCGCGGTCCTCCTTGCCATTCACTTCGAGCACCTGGTCCTTTTCCAAGGGCCCTATCTTCATTCCAGAAGGCAGCAGTATCTCAGGTATAGGCTGCGATACCCTAAGCGGGGCGCCCTTGGCGCTCTTTGCCTCACCATTAAGCGTGCTTTCCTTCAGCATCCTAACAGCCTCATCGTATAGCGCGGTTTCTTTTGATGGGGCCGGCCCCGGTATCTGTCTCCCGTATGCCGCATACACCAGTATCTTTTGTTTTCTTCGCTCGAATATTCCATTGAGCAGCCTTGCTGCATTCTCCTTCTGTGGTGCGCTGCCCTCTGTCTCTTCGTTATGCAGCTCCTTTATGAATGCAAGCACCTCTTCATAGAATGTTTTGGGTATCAGCTGGAGCTCATTTGACCTCTTCTCCTTCTGGTAGGCCTGCCAAAGAATATCGTAAGTTAGTTCACTTTCGGCCATGTTATACACCCCATACTTCCGCTAATCGTGCCTCCTTAATATAATATGAGTTTGAGAGATAAGATATAAGAGATATTATTTAAAGTAGAGCTATTTTTGTAATACTGGAATTACGGTGTTCCTTTTATAGCGAGGAGTGGATTTGAACCACTGATCTTCGGGTGTCTCAAAAACATATGAGCCCGACGGGCACTCCAGACTACCCTACCTCGCTATACTATTAAGTAAATTTAGAGGCAAAGTATAAAAGAAGAAGAGTCACATAATAGAAGTGTCTATATCTTGCGTCTTATCCTGACTTTCTACGGTGAGCTTCTCAGCTGCATCCTTCGTTATCCTTGTGAATTTTTGGCCGCATGAACACCTGAACGCAGCCTCATAAGCGGCATCGAACGTGAAGATTAGCTTATCTTTGGGATAGCAGCTGTTGCACATAAAATAATCATTGCACTCATTCGTGACTACGGTACGCCTGCTCGAGACGCCCTTTATGTAGTCAAAGAACGGATTCACCTTGCCTGCATTAACATACCACGCAAAGGAGAGCCACCCATTGGTGTTCTTTGCCACGTAATAATTGGTGACGCCATAGCCCTGCATTAGGTTCAGGATCCTCCTAACAGCATTTATCTTCATGCCAAGCTGCTCTGCCAGATACTCATCTGTTTTCGGCGTGACCAGCATGTTTAATACATCAGGCGCCCACTTACTTACGTTCTTCCTTAGGAAAGACACAGAATCATTATCATTAAGCAGGCCATCGAGGGCCGTCTTTATCTCATCAGGTGCAGATATGTTGGGCATGAAGCCACGCCTTGCCGTCTTGGCGTCAGCCTCCACCTTGGCCTTTTCAACTTTAGCTATCTTCACCATCTTCCCTACCACGGCCTTCGTTCTCTTTCTCCCAACATACTTGGCCGGCCCCCTTCTTACAGGAGCACGTCTGGCATTCCTTCCAGCCCTTTTACGGGAAGCCCCCCTAAACTTTTTGTTTACCATAATTACACAACGCAAGAACCAATTCTTCTATTATATAACGGCTTTAATATATTTAAACATAACTAAAATTTGAAATATGTTTGCAAAAGTTTGTTATTTTGCAACAGGTCAAAATACACCCTTTTTAGCGCCAAATAGTACAACCTCAAGTATTTTATAGGTTGGCGCCAAAGCAGTATTCGCTGCTGCTTCTAGAGAGCACAAGTGGTCAAATGAGCATGTACAAGCAGATGAAGAGCGCGTTCACACAAGGCTACAAAGAGCGCAGCCAGCTCTATAAAGATAGGTTAACCGCATGGAGGGCCGATCCTCCTGTTAAGAGAGTGGAGGGCCCAACCAACATAGCCAGGGCGAGGGAGCTAGGCTACAAGGCTAAAGAGGGAGTAATGGTAGCAAGGGTCAGGGTCAAAGGGGGCAAGAAGAAGAGGAATATGCCTGGCGGAGGCAGGAAACCCTCAAAGGCTGGTATGTTCTTCTCGCCGTCAAAGTCCATACAATCGATAGCGGAAGAAAGGGCTGCGAGGAGGTTCACCAACACAGAGGTGCAAAATTCTTATTTCGTTGGCCAGGCTGGCTCTGATTGGTTCTACGAGGTTATACTTTTAGACAGATCATCTAGGCCGGTGATGGCAGACGCTGGATACAGGAACGTGCTTGCCCAGCGCGGCAGGGCCTATCGCGGCATGACATATAGCGGAAGAAAGCATAGGGGCATAGCCGCGGTAGGGTATGGCACCATGAGGGGTAGGCCCTCAAAGAGGAGCAGTTTGGGACGCTGAGCACTCTTCCACAAAAGCACAACGCAACTAAAAATTTATAAATGCGTAAAAACATTATACTTGATTAAGGATATCTGATTTTCCAGTCAGAGTTCAATGTAAAGTGTTAGCATGACTAGAGGCTCTATGCAATACTGGCAGAAGCGCCGGGCGTACCGAAGGCTGCCGAGGATGCGAGGCGTGCCCAAAGGAGCCAAGGAGGCGATCCTCTCAAGCATAGTCGGATACAAGGCGGGCATGACAAGCGCAACCATCACAGAGGAGTCGCAGGCAGCGTCAGAGACAAGCAGGGCGTGCACAGTGATAGAGGTGCCCACAACAGAGGTCTACGGCATAAGGCTTTATGCAAAGGACAGCAGGTCTGGTTACTTGAGGGTGGGCGTAGAGCTTTATGACAAGACTGCCGCAACGAAGGCTGGTGTAAAGAAGATAGCATCAGGTACTGAGAAGGTCGATACAGCAAAGCACGATATTGGGAAGTATTCAAACATATCACTGCTGATGGTATCATATCCAAAAGGCACAGCTACCGGGCAGCATCACCAGGACAGGTTTGAAGCGCAGGTGATTGGCAAGAGTGCAGGCGAAAAGTTCGAATATGCGACAAAGCTGCTTGGCAAGGAGGTCAATCCATCAGACATATTCAAGAACGGGGAGTACATAGACATAATATCAATATCAAAAGGGAAGGGATGGAAGGGGCCCATCAAGAGGTTTGGTGTGAGCAGGCAGCCGCACAAATCCACGCAGAAGGTGAGGCACGTAGCCCCGCTCGGGTCATATGGGGTGGGTAGGGTGCTGCCAAGCGTCCCGCAGTCTGGCCAGCTCGGCTTCAACTACAGGACCGAGCGCAACAAAAGAATACTCAAAATAGGGAAGAGGGAGGAGGCGCAGAATGTGAACCCAAAGCAGGGATTCACCAACTATGGGAATGTCGTTTCTGATTACATAATAATTGACGGGTCATTGCCAGGGCCGGTCAAGCGCCTGGTCCGGATAAGGAAGTCGATGGACAACAGGAACGTTAAGGGCATAAAGGAACCAAAGGTAAGCTACATAACTACTACAGGCAAGGCGATTTGATGGCAAGCGTTGATGTTTTGAATATAGATGGCAGCACAGCAAAGTCGGTAGAGCTGCCGTCAGCTTTCTCCGAAGCGGTCAGACCAGACCTGATAGCCAGAGCTGTGATAGCCGAAAGCACCAGGAAATTTCAGCCCCAGGCGCACTACGTCCTGGCGGGGATGCAGACGACAGCCAAGTACTACGGTGCGATGAACTCTTACAGGACAGGAAGGCATATGGGAATTGCGATAAGGCCAAGGGAGAAGCTGGGTGGCGGCGTTCAAGGGAAGGTAAAGAGGATACCATCAGCTGTAAAAGGGAAAAGGGCGCACCCCCACCTTGTCGAGAAGAAGTTAATCGAGCAGATAAACACAAAAGAATATCAGAAAGCTGTAAGGAGTGCGATTGCATCAGTGAAACGGCCGATTGTCGTTTCATCAAGCATGGAGTCGATTGCAAAGACAAGAGACGTAATAAAAATGCTGAACAATCTTAAACTTACAGAACAGTTGGAGCGTGGTATGGAGAGGACGCTGCGCAAGGGAAGGAGGCGCCTCTCTAGTCAGAGGCTATACAAAAAATCGGTGCTCATAGTTGTGGATAATGACAAAGGCATAATCAAGGCGGCAAGGAACATAGCCGGCGTTGACGTCTGCAGCGTAAAGGGAATAAGTGTGAGTATGCTTGCTCCTGGAGGAAGGCCGGGCAGGCAGACCTTATGGAGCGAGGGTGCCATCTCAAAGCTCGACAATGAAATAAGCAGCATGCAGCTTAGGTGATAATATGTCAGGAATACTCAAATACCCACTATCAACGGAAAAGACAATAAACCAGATAGGGCGTAATAACACCATAGCATATATCGTCGATTATAGGGCAACAAAATCACAGATAAAGAAAGAGTTCGAGTCGACGTTCGGCGTAAAGGTAAGCAGCATAAGGACAGCAACATCACCAACAAACAGGAAGAAGGCGTTCGTCAAGCTGGCGAAGGGCTACAAAGCAGAGGATATAGCAAAGAGGCTGAAGTTGGTGTAATAATGGGAAAGAAGCTAAGGCAGCAACGAAGAGGCAAGGGCTCCAAGTCGTATACTAAGCCTCCAGGCACCTTCGACATCAGCGTCAACTATTCAAATAATATGAACGTGAAGTTAGAGGGAGAGGTCATCCGCCTGTTCAATCACACAGGCCATACCGCCCCGTTAATGGAGGTAGAATATGAGGACTTCACAACAAGCAGCATGATTGCGCCAGAGGGCATAAAGGTGCGCGACAAGATCTACATAGGAAAGGACACATTCACGCTTGGCAGCGTCCACAGGATAGGCAGCATACCAGAAGGAATGCCTGTCTACAACATAGAATCGGCGCCAGGTGATGGTGGCAAACTTGTAAGAAGCGCTGGAAGCGCAGCTTACATTACCGCCCATCTCGGCACTGCAACGAATGTAATACTCCCATCGAAGGCCAGTGTGGTGCTGAGCGACGATTGCAGGGCCCAGCTCGGCGCTGTTGCAGGGGGCGGCATGGCGGAGCAGCCGTTTGTGAAGGCGGGGAAGAGCCACTACATAATGCATGCCACGAACAGGGGATGGCCTGTCATACGTGGTGTTAAAAGCAATCCTGTGGACCACCCGTTCGGAGGAAAGCAGCACCACAAAGGCAAGAGCAGCATGACTTCGAGGAACGCGCCACCAGGCAGAAAGGTCGGCCACATAGCCGCAAGCAGGGTAGGACGCAGGAAGAAGGGATGATATGGCAGAGAGAGTAGCATTTAGAGGCAAGCTCCCATCAGAGCTAGCTACACTGACAGACCAGCAGTACCTGGCACTGATAAAGTCCAGGCAGAGGCGCAGCATAGCGCGGGCAGGCTTGGATTATAAGAGATTGCTTGAAAAGGTGCAGGCGTACAAGGCGAAAGGGAAGGACAAGCCGATAAGGACGCATGTCCGCGAAGCTGTGATACTGCCCTCCTGGATAGGTGTGATGTTCGAGGTCCACAATGGCAAAGAGTTCCAGAAGGTGCAGATAACCGCCAACATGCTTGGCCACAGGCTTGGAGAGTTCTCATACACCACAAAAAGCGTGGTGCATTCCGCGCCTGGAATAAAGGCGACAAGGGGCAGCAAGTTCATAGGTGAGAAGTGATAGCATGGCATACTCATTTAACATGAAGCGCGATGGATTGGTCTTCGCCAGCATGAAGGACATAAACGCTAGCTTCAAGGATCTCGGTGCCGTCTGCGACTCCATAAGGTACAAAAGTGCACGTAGCGCGCTGGCCACGCTCGAGTCCACCGCATCCGGCAAGGCACCGATATCATACAGTAGAAACAATGCGCACATGGGGTCAAGGCACGAGCTTGGCGGACGGAAAGGAAGATACCCGAAGAAATGCGCAGCAATAGTGCGCAAGGTCCTTGTCAACGCCATGGCTAATGCGGAGAGCAAAGGGGACGATCCGGAATCAATGTACGTAGTGCATGTGTCTGCAAATAAGACGCTCATATTGGAGAGGACCGCGCCGAAGGGTGCACTATGGTTGGGCCACAGTATGGGAAGAAGGTCCGCAAGGAGGGCCGACGTCGAATTTGCAAGGGTGGAACTGGCTCTTGGTTATGGTGAGGAGGAAGGATTGGGCAAACGCATGAAAATGGCGATAGCGAAAGAAAAGCGAACGTTCAAAGAGGCGCCCGCGCAAAAGGCTAAAGGCAAGGTGACGCAGCAGAAGAAGCCAATGGCGCAGCAGAAAGTCGCAGATGCAAAACCAGAAGCGCAACCAATAAAGGCATGATACTATGGCAATAGAGAGGAAATTCATTGACGATTCGATAATCAAGAATAACATATCAAAGTATCTCAGTAGGGAGTTGATAAGGGCAGGCTTCTCAAGAGTCGAAATTCAGAAGACACCAGTGCTGACCAGGATAACTGTATATGTGCTCAGCCCAGGTAGAGTGATAGGCAGGGCAGGCAAGACGATCGACACACTGACTGATAATATAAAGAACATGTTCAAGGTTGATAACCCTCAAATAAACGTGATGGAGGTAGAGAACAAGATGCTTGAGCCAATGCTGGTAGCGAGGGAGATTGCGGAGAAATTAGAGCGCGGCATAAATGCCAGACGAGTAATTCAATCGATGTTGAAATCGATATTAGACAACGGCGCAATAGGCGCAGAGATAGTAGCAAATGGCAAGCTTGCGGCAAAGGGCGCACGTGCCAAGACAATAAGGAAGAGCGTGGGATACATGCCAAAAGCTGGTGACGTGACTAACCTTGTTAGGGAGGCCCACGCGACAGCATATCCGAAATACGGCGCAATAGGTGTCAAGGTTAGAATAGTACCGCCAGGCACCGTATTCCCAGGTATGGTAATGAAACCGATAGAGATACCAAAATCAATACTAAACAGTTAAAAGACGAGCTGACGATAGAATGGTTTGATGGGGGGAGTAATAGCCACTAGCCTGATAGCATTCATATCGATGTTCATACCTGGAGTGCTGCTCTCGTTGGCGCTCCTGCACAAGCGGACAGACCTGCACCTTTTCGAAATAGTGGTGATAGGTTTCATCTTCGGGCTCATCGCGCCAGCCTCTCTTACATGGATAGAATCGTTCCTGGTAAACTATTCTACCGCATTCGCTTTCTCTCTAGGTTTATTCGAGATAAATGCTATCGTGCTAACAATAGCAGGTGTGATACTCTGCTTCCAGCAAGGCATCTTCAAAGGGTTCAGTCTCTCAGGGCTGACAAGAAGCGAATCCACACGCAAGGAGACGGCGCAGATCAACACGATGGAAAAGGACTACGCGAAGGCGCTTGCTGATATAAGGGGTAGGCTTTCATATTTTGAAGACGCAAATGGCATAATACAGGCGCATAAGAAAGAGGAGGATGACCTTGCAAGGAAACACAAGGAGGAGCAAGGGCTTGTAAACAAGCTGGATGAGAAGGACAGGACAAAACTATCGGAGCTGCACCACCAGGAGGAGCAGCGTATTCTTGAGCAACACAAACGCGAAGAGGAAATACTGCTCAATAGGCTGAGCAAACCAGAAAGCACAGGCAAGCCGCTAATAAACCTGAAGACGGCCTGGCCGTGGATACTTCTTCTCGCGATAATGCTTCTAACATTCGCAACAAGGATATTTGGGATAGGACCATCGCCGACATTCTACGAGTTTGACCCGTACTTCAGCATGATGGCGGCACAGTCGATACTCGTGTACGGCCATCAGTTCCTCACGTCGCACGCCGCATGGCCTGTAGAGGTAGCCGGTTCTGTCGTGAGGATACAACCGCTTATGCCATACCTTGAAGCTTACTGGTATAGTCTTGCTAATGTGCTGGGACCCAACAACAACAGTACATTCAACTATACGCTCATGAGCTATGTCGGATCTGTGTACCCTCCGATAACCGCTGCGTTGCTGGTATTTGCGATATTCGTTCTGCTCTACCATGAGTACGGCAAGTATGTCGGCCTGATAGGGGCCGCGCTGACAGCTAGCATGCCAGTGCTGTTCTCCACATTCGTCGCAGGCGAGCAGCTCCTTGAACCGTGGGGCATATTCTCCCTGTTCTTCTTCCTTGCCACGTACATCTTCGCGATACGCGACATGAAAAACTCGAGGCTTGCGATTCTCGCAGGCATCGCATTCGCGTCAACTTTCCTCGGGGCCCACTACTACAGCGTCGATGCCGGTGTATTCGCCGTCTACATCCTCCTGCAGGGCATAATCAGCATAATGCAGGGCAAGGACACCAAGTACTTCTACAAGATGAACATAATCGTGATAATCGTAATCGGGGTATTCCTTGCGGCTTATGAGGCGTACGGATCGACACTGAGCGGCGCCATACCAGGACTGCTCGGCATACCGGTCACGCTAGCGCTTCCTATAGCCGCGCTGGTGTTCATCGCGATTTACGAATACATCCCGAAACTGCTCAGCAGCCGCGCCGTTCTGTTCAAGAGGCTCAACTGGAAGGTGTACCTTGGATGGCTGGTCCTACTCGTGATACTAGCAATTGGAGTAGTCCTCGTCTCGCCCGCAAGGAAGACGTTTGTAGGCTACATAAACCTGAGCGCTCACTACACCACACCGTCGATACCTCTTTTTATGACTGTCGAAGAGTACATACCTACAGGCATACTATACAACTTTGATACAGCAGGCTTCGGCGTCATAGGTGCCAGCCTTGGAGGCATCCCTGTTCTTGTATGGCTGGTATCAGCGATTGCGTTGGTACTGATAATTATAAGCATAATCTACAGGAAGAGCACAGTAGGCATACTGTACCTAGCTATAGCGCTGCCGCTCATGTTCGCAGGGTTCTCTGAAGTGAAGTACCTGCCGCATTTCGGAGTCGCATACATAATGCTATTTGGCATAATACTGGGAGAGCTGCTGCTCATCGCAGACAACGACTTCAGCATAAAGAAATATGGGAAGAACCTTTCTGGCGCAGAGGTAACAAGGCCGGAATACAAGAATGCGTTCGAGAAGCACTCCGCGTTTGTCTTCGCGATGCTCATCATAGGGCTATTCTTCTTCTCTACGATACTTGCGATAATAGCACTGCTCGCCATAATCTTCATGAGGAAATCGAACGACAGCAAGACCTACCTGTACGGCCTATTGGCCCTGTTCATGATCATAGAGATAGCCGCACTGTTCGCCAACCACCAGATACTGCAGGGCGAGTCTAGGTCGCTGGTGCAGGCGTTCACAGGCGCGTACACCCACGCAACTAACCCGGCAAATGCATGCACCATAATCTCAAACCACGGCAACTCCGTGGCAGCGGACATGTTCTGCAACCTGGTCCCGGCATACTGGCTCAACGCCATGGCCTGGATAAAGAACAACGTTGGCCCGTTCGGCTCCAGAGTGCTTGCGTGGTGGGACTACGGCGATTGGATAAACTGGTTCGGCAATTCCCCTGCTGTGCTCAGGGGCGACAACTCAGCGCCTACAGAGGACTACGCGACAGCCGCGCACTTCGTGCTCGGATCTGCTGATGGGTACGGCCCCAAATCCCTTGCAGCGTTCATGAACGGAAACCAGACGAAGTATGTGCTGATGGACCAGGACCTGATTGCGAAGTGGCAGGCGCTCGACTTCCTTGCGTGTGTCGACACAAACCAGACGTCCAGGGCATTCGCCATAGCGCAGGGGCAGGCGCAGAGCCCGCCGGTGCCGTACGTGCTCGGAACATCGCAGTGCGAGATAGCCCACGACCCGCAGTTCGTGCTCATACCGTTGCCGGCGCTTGTCCCTACAAACTCCTCTGTGCAGAGCATATCCTACTACTGCAGGATATCGAACGGCACATCCCCGCTGATATCCTCCTACATAGTGCAGGGGCAGAGCCTTTCCAATGAGACAGTCTGCGTTGGCTCCACGCCGAATTCGAACGGAGTACTGCCAATATTCAACCAGTCAGGAGGAAAGCTCAACGCCGTGGTCCAGTCCGCAGCCTACGAAGGAGTCATAACCATAAGCGGTGTGCCCTTTGTCGAGTACCTCATGATATACACGCCTAACGGGCCTAACGACACGATAACAAACGCGCCGTCGGCGTTCTACGACTCCAACTACTACAGGGGGTTCATACTCGGGTCCTTGCCAGGGTTCCATCAGGTGTACCCATCAAACGCGCCAGGCATAAACTTCGTGAACGGGACGTATGGCGTAAGGATATACGAGCTCAACAACTTCACAGGCTCGCTGCCTCCGAAGACGCCGAAGCCCCCGTTCGTGGCGAACAACTACACGATGCCAGGCTGACGCAGCAACTTTTAATATCTTCATAGGAATAGTTAAGGAGGGGCTCGTAGCTCAGCCTGGTTAGAGCGACGGTCTTATAAAAATTAGGAAAGCCGTAGGTCGTGAGTTCAAATCTCACCGGGCCCATTTACGTCTTTTTGTAGTGCAGATGCTTTTCTGCTCCGCAGCTGGCGCATTTGTATATCAGATAGCCTTTGGAGCTGACCAATGTCACTTTGCAGTTGAGCCCTGGTATAAGTACCGATGAGCACCCTCTGCACAGCCTGGCCTTAATGCTGTTTGGCAGCGCAATTTTGTAATGCGTCCTTATGCTATTCAGTATCTTTATGTAGGAACCGGCAAGCTTCCTGTCCTTTGGTGCAGCATTCTCAGCAAGCTTGAAGAGTATCCCAATACGCTCCTTAGCGATACTGTTGATAAGGGCCCTATGACTTTCCACACGCTCATCTAATAAAAATGCCAAACAGCAACACGCTTTCCCGCCGAAGGCAGTACACACGTATCGTGGACAGGCTTAGCTTCTAAGTTCGGAGTGGGTTTAGGCGTTTCCCTGCCCCTATTACCGTTTGACACACCTACTTTGTATCCAAGATTTATATACCTTTTCACGGTAGGAAGCCTGGTATATCATTTTTTAATGCGCCTTCCGTGAAGGCAGGAGACGCATAAGCCAGTTCTCTTGTCATAATGCTTATCGCACACCTTCTTGCCGCATATTGAGCATGTGTTACTGGCAGGCATCCCGCAGATGTCGCACGGCAGTATACTCATCTTTCAATCACCTTCTCTTTTGGCAGGTCGAAGTTTATGTAGCTGCCGAGCAGCTCCTTCGCTCGCACAAGCGATAGAGGCTTCAAGCCCTTCCTCTTGGCGTAAGCGCACTGGTACCTTATGTAAGGGTCGTTTATCCTCGTGTTTGGGTCCAGCTCCCTACACTTCTCTATGTAAGCTGATATCACCTTGAAGGCGTCGTCTTCGCTCATCCCCTTCACGTTGATGAGGTACGGAGCAAGGACAAGGTTCACCACCCTGTGGCGCACGTCAGGTATCGGTGTCTCAATCAGCTTCTCTATCCAAGCCCTGCTTCCTGCCGAGACCGATCTTATCGTTATCATAGGTTGAGCAACAGACCTAGCTGCGGCTGTGATTCTCTGCGGCAGATCGCTGTGTTTTATTGGTAATCCCTTTAGTATCTCCTTAAACATCGCGCTCTCAAGGAGCGAAGCCATCTCATGCCCATCTAGCATCACATGTCCATCATGCAGTCTGAAGTTCGACAGCGAGAAGCCAGGAGTGGAACACATATACCCCAAAAACAGGTCGAACCTTATGTTGAAAGTGGATCCATCGCTCTTTGCACCAAGTCCCAGCTCCTCGGAAAGAAGCAGCACATCCATGCTGTCGCTGTTCTCTACCGCAGCCTTCGACCTTGAAGCCTCTGCCGCGGCATACTTCACGATTCCTGCCCTGTTTCCGGAAGCACTCACGAGCATCCTCGCATACGCATAGCCTATCACATAATCGAGCTTGCCGTACGCTATGTTTTTGTATTCGAGCCGCCCCTTTGAAAACGCCTCCTCAAGCCTGGTTTTGGCCATGTCTACATACTTATCCATTATCTGTGCAGAAGTGTACTTCTGTGAACCGACAATAGACTTAGCCTCCGCTGAAAACGGGTATTTGTAAGCGAAGGAAAGTTCCTCTTCCGTACGCATAGTACCTATAATATCTGCCAATCATCTAATAAATGGTTTTGCATTTTTGGTGAATAGGAGCATATCCTGAGTTCACCATACCAATATAAACAGCATCTTCAAAGGGCAAAAACATCGCAGTCAACATTATTATAACCGAATCAACAACTCTTAGCGGGGGCTGTACGCTAACCTGGTAGACTTCCAGCCTCGGGCGCTGGATACCCGAGTTCAAATCTCGGCAGCCCCATCA
>CAZCIA010000009.1:0-20864 GCA_964498845.1 Microcaldota archaeon | reverse complement strand
ACGGCCAAACATGCTATCAGCGGTAAACGGCATACTCATGGGCCTAATAGTAATAACGCCACTTGCCGGCTTTGTCAGTCCAGCGAGCGCCGTTATACTAGGGCTACTTGGCGGTGTCATATACATATACGCTAACAAGTTCCTCTCAAGGGTGAAATGGTTCTTTGATCCGATTGGGCTGTTTCCTGGGCATCTTGTAGGGGGTCTGTTCGGCGTCCTCATGATATCCTTTTTCACGCAGAGTGTGTTTGCGGTTGCATCCGGCAACCCGACACTGCCGAACGGGCTGCTCTTCGGCGGCGGCATGGTCGCGCTGACACAGCTGTGGATAGAGATATTCGGGATTATTGTAGTTATGGTGGTTGTATTCCTCTTATCGTATGGGACGTGCGCGATACTCTCCAAGGTAATGGGGGTATAACCGTTGACAGCAGAAAAGGCTCGGCGGAGTAAGCACCATTACCTTTTTATTGTTTGCAGACAGAACGATACTAGAAAATACGGCAGTTATTTGCTTATTCTGCCCTGTTTAACTTGCTGCTGATTCAGGTGAATTATGTGAAGATAGTATACTCAGACCCAAAAAGCGGACGGACCGCGCAGGTGGAGCTGGCGAAGGAGAAGGCGGGCATGGTGCTCAACTACAAGATAGGCGACACCATAGACGGGGGCATAATAGGACTTACGGGCTGCAAGCTGAAGATAACTGGAGGGAGCGACAACAGCGGCTTCCCCCTCGAGCGGTCGATACAGGGAACGATAAAGACAAGGACAGGCAGGATAACAGCTACCGGAAAGTCCGCAGGCACGCCGAAGATGCAGACTGTCAGGGGCAACATGATAAGCACCGACGTCGAGCAGATAAATACCATTATAGTAGAGTACGGCGAGAAGAGCGCGGACGATATTTTCCCGAAGAAGGAGCAGAAGGCTGAAGCGCTGGCCAAGGCTGAGAAAGCGGAAGCGAAGGAATGATGCAATTGGATGACCTAAAGCAGAGTGTAATAAACATAGGCACGCTTGGCCACATAGACCACGGAAAGACATCGCTGACAAGGGCCATAACGCATGTTTGGACGGACAAGCACAGCGAAAGCCTAAAGAGGAACATGACAATAAAGCTCGGCTATGCGGACGCGATAATAAGGAAGTGCCAGAAGTGTCAGGGTGCTGCCGCCTACACGACCAATGAGGAATGCAAGATAGACGGATCGAAGACGGTTCCTTTAATGAGGATATCGATGCTCGATGCGCCTGGCCACGAGACGCTCATGGCTACGGCTATTGCAGGGGCTAGCGTCATCGACGCAATATTATTTGTCATAGCGGCCACAGAGCCCGTGCCGATGCAGCAGACAAGGGAGCACCTGATGATAATAAACCTGCTGGGAATCAAGAACGTCATAATAGTGCAGAGCAAGATAGACATAGTTGGAAAGGATGCCGCGATAAAGAATTACAATCAAATAAAGGTATTTATCAAGGGCAGCCCGATAGAGAATGCGCCGATAATCCCAGTGATGACTAATCAGGGGGTGAACATAGATGTGCTTCTTGAGACGATAGCCAGCATACCGAGACCTGAGCGGGACCTGACATCCGATCCGATAATGTATGTGGTGAGATCCTTTGATGTGAACAGGCCGGGCAGCGATGTTTCAAAACTTTCTGGCGGGATAATCGGCGGCGCGATAAGGCGCGGGATGATAAAGGTCGGGGACAAGATAGAGGTCCGTCCAGGCGGTGACTTCGCCGAACCTGGATCAAAGAAAAGCTCCTACAAGAGCTTCGTGACCGTTGTAACAGGGATAAGCAACGGCACGGACAAGATGGAGAGCGCGCAACCGGGCGGGTTGATCGGCCTCTTAACAGAGGTTGACCCCTCTTTCACAAAGGCTGACAGCCTTGTGGGAAACCTTGTCGGCCACGTGGGCAAGCTGCCCAGCACTTCAACAAGCATATCAATAAAGTACCACGGCATAGAGAGGAATGACGTGCCTTCGCAGAAGGTCAAAGACAACGAGCCTCTCCTCATGGGGATAGGCACGGCAACGATAATCGGCCATGCCAAGAAGGTAAAAAAGGACACCATTGAAGTAGAGTTGAGGAAGCCTGTCTGTGTAGAGAAGAATGTCAAAATCGCAATACTCCGCAACATATCGCAGCGTTGGAGGCTTACCGGTTATGGCGTCATTTCCTGACGTATCTGCCTGTGCTCTGCTGGAAATATGATATCTTTTTGCTGTAGAGTCTTTCTGCTGTCTTCCTTATCCTATCAACAACAGCTTTCCTGTCAGACATCTTTGATACATCATACCCATCGTGCTCTATAGTAAAGCCAGCTGCAAGCGGGTGACCCCCTCCAGAGAAGCTTTCCGCCAGCTTGAGTATGTCTATGCCCCAGCTCCTGGAATCTCTCAGACTTCTCATGCTGCCGTGCATATGGTCCGTTGATATGTATATGCCTATATCGCACTTTTTCCTATCTATTATCGCCATGCAGGCCTCCTGTGCAGAAAGCACCCGTGCAAAACCGACACCAATCCTTATCCCGTTCACCTCTATCAGCGAGCATGAATCCAGCATCTCCTTGAGCCTAGGCCTTGTTTTCTTTATATATCCTCTGTAAGCATCGCTTATCACCTTTGAGTGCATCCTGCCCCTAGCAAGGTCCAACACGAACTCGCGTAGCCTGTCCTCAGAGTCCGAGTAACTGCGGATGTGCTTTATCCCAAATGCGATTTTGTTGACTAGGTCGTTGTCCCTCTTTGACTTCGACCTCAGCCAGAAGTCAGCCAGGTGCGTTATCCTCATCAGCTCGTCGCTGTAATGGTCACGGCTGCACAGCAGTCTGTATGTGAGCTCCGCGCCGCAAAAGAGCGGGTTCTCCCCCACTATCATCATGTCGCAGTACCTCGCCGCTCTCCTTATTATGCTCTCATCCCACGGGTGATGGTCGAGCCACACGATGCTGTTGCCCAGCATCTTGAAATCGGAGAGCACCCTGTTCATAATCTTGGTGTTTAATCCAGTCATGCTGAAGTCTGTTATGACTAGCACGTTTCCCCCGCTCTCAATTCCTGATAAGGATTCCATAGCCCTGTCAAACTCACCACCACCATAATCAACGAATACGATGTTTTCGATAGGCATGCCGTAGTTGCGCACCAGCAGAGACGCGCTCGCCATCCCATCAAGATCTACTGCATGAGTAAGGCTGTATATCACTCCACCACGCTACGGCGTTATTCTCCTCCTATCCCTGGGGAAGAGCGCGGCCTCCCTTATGTTCGGAAGATTGAGCATGCCCATTACGAAGCGCTCGAGGCCTATGCTCCAGCCGGCGTGCGGTGGCGCCCCGCACCTGAACGCGTTTATGTAGAATTCGAAGCCCTTCGGGTCCAGGCCCTTCTTTCTGAGCGACTTTATAAGTATGTCGGGTATGTGCGCCCTCTTCGCGCCGCTCGATATCTCATAGCCGTTGTAGATTAGGTCGTAGCTGTCAGTCAGTTCCGAATTGCCCTCCTTTGGCATCGAGTAGAACGCGCGCACAGCTGCAGGGTAATCCTTGACAACTACGGCGTTGCCGAACAGGTCAGATACACCTTTCTCGTGCTCCTTCGAGAAGTCGTGCCCGAACTCTATCGGATAGCCATTTGCCTTGAGCTTGTCTATAACCTCTGTATACGTGACGGTCCTTACCTTCGGGATATCAAGCTCCACACCAAGAGCTTCAAGCTCCTGCGCATTTTTCTCCTTCACCGCTTTCAGCATCGCAGTGAACGAGTCGGTGAGCTGCGTTATCGCGTCGTCGGCGTCCGCGAACGCCATCTCTATATCCATCTGCGTTACTTCAGTAAGGTGGTAAATCGTGTTGGATTTCTCTGCCCGAAAGACAGGCACCACCATCACCACCTTGTCCAGGCCTCCTATTATTGCCAGCTGCTTGTACAATTGTGGAGACTGCGCAAGGTAACCCTTCCGCTCAAAGTAATCTACGCTGAAGAGGTCGGAGCCCCCCTCGCTAGCTTCGGATATTATTGAAGGCGTCCTTATCTGGATGAATCCTCTTGACGCGAAGAATGATGTGAATGTGTTAAGCACAGTGGATTCAATCTTGAATATCGATGATGTCTGCCCCCGCCTTAGGTCTATATACCTGTAGTTAAGCCTGACATCTATGTCAGCCGGCACTTTGCCTGTGACCTCAAAAGGGATCTGCACTGAAAGTGGGTTTAGGTTGTCTATTTCCTTCGGCACTATCTCAAATCCCTTCTTCGCTTCTTTGTTGGCCTTGACCGTACCTTTGACAAGCAGGACGCTCTCCTTTGGGACGGCCATCGCCTTGATGAGCTTCGCGTCGGTCTTTTCCTTTACACCCACCACCTGCACTATGCCGGTCGTGTCACGCAGCAATAGGAATGTAACCTTCGCAGTCTCCCTGATCTCGTGTGCCCATCCGGCCAGGACTACCTCCTTGCCGTCCATGCCCTCATTTAGCTCAGATATATAATGCGTTCTTATCATCGAGACACCCTAGCCTATCGGTAAGAACTTATTAATAGATATCCTGTGTAATATCACCATGGCAGAGCTCTCAGAGATAGTTGACAGGCACATCGTCGCTATAAACCCCGACGCGTCTGTAAAGGCAGCCAGGCAGCTTGCTCAAAATTCCAGGGTGAGCATGCTTCCAGTCGTATCTGATGGCATGCTAGTCGGCTTGATAGAGGTGTCATCGCTGTCGCAGCATAGTGATGACGATTTGGTGCGCGGCGTGATGCTTAAGCCAGTGTTCGTAGAAGAGATGGGCAGCGTCGAGGATGCGCGGAAGCTTATAATAGAACACGGGCTTTCAAGGCTGCCGGTCGTCGACTCCTCAAAAAACATGCGCTGCATAGGCACCATAAGCTCTTCAGACCTTATTTGACTACTTCTTGATGCGTATCTGTATGGAGCTTACCTTCGATTTGCTCCCATCCTCGTTCGCAAGCTCCTCCGACTTTATGGATATGCCGTCTGAACTCGGGTCCTTCAGGTCAGGAACGAACCTGTGCCTAACGATCTCGACAACGTCAACAGCCTTCGATATGGAGTTGCCGCGAGCCTTTATCGTAACCTTTGGCACGCCGCTGTTGACCTGAGTAACAACCGCAAGCACGTAATTCATCGTGGGCTTCTTGCCTATATATACCACGTTGTCTTGCGTCTGGATCGGGTTCTGCTGTCGCCTTTCAGTAGCGGCTATTATTCTGATGTAGCTTACCTTCGATTTGCTCCCATCCTCGTTCGCAAGCTCTTCAGAACCTATCGTGATATAATCCGAGCTTGGATCCTTCAGGTCCATAAGGAACCTTTTCCTCACAATATCTGCCACATCTACAGCTTTTGATATGGAACTGCCTCTCGCCTTTATCATCACGTCTGGCATGCCACTGTTGATCTGGGTAACAACTGCAAGGACATAATTCATTATCGGTTTCTTGCCAATGTAGATGACGTTGTCTGGTGCGCCCCCTCGCTCTTGTGGTACCGTGGTTTCTGCCATATGCCTGTTCACCAGTTCTTTGTTTTTCTAGAATGCCTAATGACAGCTAATATCAGTGCGGAAACCTTTAAATCGTTTTGCGTGCGCTAAATCGTGTCCGCAAGCAGGTGCAGGCTCTTCCTGTCGAGCTCCTTCAGGTTTATCTCGTATATGTTGTCTTTGACGTCGCTCAGCACTATCCTCTCAGGGTAGAGTATCACGTTCCTCCTGCCCTTCGTGTTTATCGTCAGCTCGCTCTCGCCCACAACTACCTGCCAATCAAGCTCGTCCCCGCGTATGCCTATCTTCAGCACCCTGCTTATGGTCGGCTTGAATGTGTTGAGCATTATGGAGGCCTCTATCGTGTTCCTCGATATCTTGTCCAATCTGCTGTAATCCTCTATGATGAGCTTTGCCTTTCCTTTCGCATCGTAGAGCATCACGAAATGAACATTCGTTATCGGGAAGGGCAGCTTCGGCGTCAGCCCCTTTAGCCTTATTCCATTGGTGCTTACGTCAACCTTGCTCCTCCTGATTCCTTCCGATATCCTTACCGACCTGTAATCATTCACAACATCGCTTATGTACGACTCTATGGATGGGTTGTGCCTGGCCGGGTTCGCTATCTTAGGGTTCCAGCGGTCCATCTGCTTGCTGAACATCCTGTGGAACTCCTTCTTTGCACCGAAGAGCGCCTTAGGCTCACCGGTTTCCACTATCTTGCCTTTCTTCATCATGATTACCTTGTTGGAATGCATGACCTCGTTTATATTGTGAGTCACGAATATCGTTGTCTTGCCCTTTGTCAGGTTGAGTATCGCCGAGTATATCTCCTGCTCGCTCTCAACATCGAGGTTTGACGTTGCTTCATCTAATATCACTATATCGGGCTTCTTGATTATCGCCCTCGCTACCGACAGCCTTTGCCTCTGCCCTCCGGAGAGCGACCATCCCCTCTCGCCAAGGTCTGTGTCATAAGACATAGGCAACTGCATCACCTCCTCGTGTATCCTCGCAGCTCTTGCCGACGCTATTATCTCCTTGGGTGTGATCTCCCTATTCGCGCCATAGCCTATATTATAGGCAACGCTGTTGTCGAATAGCGCCACGTCCTGCGGCACGTAGGCTACCCTATCTCTTAAGTAATTGAGCTCTATGTTTCTCAGCTGCATCTTTCCTATCGTTATCGCTCCCCTGTTGGCCTCGTAGAACCTCATCATAAGCTTCGCTACCGTGGACTTGCCAGAACCGCTCCTTCCGACCACTGCGATGTTGTGCCCTGCCTTCAGCTTCATGCTGAAGTTCTCTATTATCGGCACAAAAGGATCGTAGCCGAACCAGACATTCCTGAACTCTATGTCGCGGTTCATACTTGGCTTCTTTGGCGCTTTGATGTTCTTTATATCAGGCTCCCTGTCTATTATCTCGCGTAGCCTGTCTCCTGATGTCAGCGCCTGCTGCACGTATGGTATTATGTTGCTGAGCTGGTTTATCGGCGAATAGAAGAGCACCATATAGGCGACGAATGCCGTTATTACGCCAACCTGTATTATGCCCCCGAGCACCTGCTTGCCGCCTATCCACCATATTATCACAGTTGACAGCGACGTAAGGAAGCCTATCGCCGGCCAGTACGAGAGGTTCAGCTTTATTATGTCCTTGTTCGAAGAGTAGACCTTGTTGAGCTGGTCGTTAAGCCTGATGCCCTCGAACCTCTCCTTGGCAAAGGACTTCACAACTATGTAACTGTACACGGTGTCGTAGAGCGTGTTTATCATGTCTGCGCTCCTGCGCCAGTTCTTGTGGTAGGCGTTGTGCGACCTCGCCCTGTACTTTATCAGCGCATATATTACAACAGGTGTCGGTATCAGCACGTATATGGCGAGGTTCCAGTCCATTGTGAAGAGTATGGTGCCTATGCCTATGAGGGTGAGCATGTTCACCAGTATTGTCGGGAAGCCGAACGCCATAAGCCACTGCATGTTTCCTGCGTCTGTTGTTAGGCGCGTGATTATCCTACCGCTCGTTATCTTGTCTATCATCGACGATGAGAACTCCATGGCACGGTCGTAGACCTTTGAGCGCAGGTCGTTCACTATGCGCTGGCCAAGGTTGCTGAGCACATAGTTCTGGACCAATGACAATACGGTGTTGGCCGCGTACGCGAACACAAGTATTATGGTGAGCTCGAGGAAGAGCCCTACCGGCGGGCTGCTGACCAGCAGCACGCTGTCTATCAGTATCTTAAGCATGTATGCTGGGACCAGGCTGAGCCCGGCGGCTCCTACTGCAAGAACAACCCCTATGACGAGCGCCTTCTTGTACGGTCTGAGTTCATCTCCGATCCACCTTAGCGTCCCCATCCTGTCTATCTTCTTGGCCTGCTCCTCCTGGCTGGGCACGAAATTGAGCTGCCTCTTCTCCTTGTATTCGTTGAGTGCAAGCGAGAGTCGCTTAAAGGTCGGCATCAGGTTCTTGGTGAAGTACACGAGCTCTATCTCGCGGCCCAGCCTTGTCCTTATAATCAGCTTCCCTATGCCGAGGCCCTCCTCCACGTATGCGCTGCCTATATCGTTGAGTGCTACTGTTATCTTTCCTTGCCGTGCGGCTACGCTAATGCTCTCCTCGCCGATCTCGATTTGCTCCTTCCGTAACTTGAGATCGTGATCCAAATCGGTCCACAATACGATTGTGGGATTTTTGCGTTGCATAGCTCACCACGCATTCCAACACTGCTATACCTCTGCTGTCAAGATATATAAAGATTTCATGCAGCCCTTTAGGATTAGGACAGGGTCAGTTCCTCTTCTTTCCCTGCTTCGCTATCTTCTTCATCTCCTTGTCGATGTCAAGCTCCACTCCAAGCTCCTTCAGCGTGTGCAGCGGATACGCTATCGATATGTCGCGCAGCAGCTTCGCCTCCGGCTCTATCTTCGCCTTCCTTGCCAGCGGCAGCTCTGAGCCTATCGACCTGTATATCTCGGTAAGTATCCTTTCAGCCAGGCCGATTATGTGCTCGCTCGTGAGCGCGCCCTCGCTCACCACCCTTTTTATCTCCTTCTCAGCCCAGCTACCCTCCTCGCCCCTGTTTGTGAAGAGCTTACCCAACGATCTCATGAATTCAGGCGAAACAGGATAGAACACCTTGTAGAAGATGAAGCCGAACGGCCTTGAGTACGAGTCCCTTAATATTATCTCCGTTGTAATGAGCCTGTCCGGCCACTCCTCCAGAGAGGATATCGTATCAAAGACGCGCTCTATGCCCTTGCTAGGTTTCTCTATCTGATGGCCAAGCCCCTCTATCATGTTCTTCAATGCCCGTGCATGTCTCTCGCGCATCGCGGCCAGTTCCTTGTAGTGCTTGGTGAAGTTCGCGTGGTCATAATCTGCATGCTCCTTTGACCACTTATCGGATATTCTCGCCTCTGTTTCAACTCCATAATAGAATTGGTTGAGTATGTGCGATACAGCATTTATATCGAACGTTACCCCATTTGGTAGCCTCACCTGCCTGCTTGTCAGCACCCCCTTCTTCCTACGCACGTTTATGAAGTTGATGGCACGCTTTATCGTGAACATGTCGCTCTGCTTGGCGTACCTGTATATGTACGGGGCTATCCAGTCGGGGACCCCATAGCGCTTCATCGCAGCGCTTATGAGCCCTTCGTGCAGGCTCTTCATTGCACCAGCATTACTTCTTTGTCTTGGAATTTATAGCTTTCTTTTTCATTCTAGTTCTTGCTACCCTTATGGCTATCAGCGCCACTATCACCGCAGCTGCTATGATGAAGTAATCATCGTTTGCAGAGGTGAACAGCCCAGCCTTGCCCTGCACCTGGGCATAGTAGTTTGCCGAACCTGAGAACTGCTGGTTGGCCGCTCCGTTCGGCTGGTTCCACTGCGCGTAGAGCGTGACGGGGTACTGCCCAGTGTTGCCGTTGGAGTTGCCCTGCACGTAGAAGGTCAGGTTTGCCGACTGGCCTGGTTCGAGCGACGCCAGGAAAGCATCTGGGCTCACCGGCGTTACCGGATATACGGTCTGGAGGCTAAACTCCACGCCTGTTGCTTCTTCGTTTCCGGTGTTCTTGACAGTGAACGTGATCGGCGCGTATGTTGCCCCGGCCTGGATCGTCCCAGTCACGTTCGTCACAAGGAACTCGGCTGTATTCTGCAGCACGTTCAGCGGTATCTGCACAGTATTGCTGACATACGTGCCCCCGTTCGTTGTGTAGCTCACCCTCGCGTTGATGTAGTTCACGCCGCCTGTTACGTTCTGACCGGTGAATACGGTTGCTGTAGAGCTGGCAGAGTCCCCGGAGCTGAGTATCCCGAACGAGAACATGTCCGCTCCGTCAGGCTTGAAGTAGGTGGAATTGAGCAGCTGCACCGTCACGTTCCTCGCGAGGTCTGTACCGGAGTTCAGGGTTGTAAGCGTGGCCGAGAAGTCCTCGCCAGGCGTTATCTTGTCTGTAGGGTAGATGCTCAATGAGACCTGTGGTTTACCGTACACGTATATGTATATCGGCATTACGGACTGGCCTGATATCGCCGTGCTGGCGCCCTCCGTTGTCTGGTAGTTTGCTATCACATCGATTTCATAATCACCAGCCTGCAGCGTTGAGGGTACATGCAGCTTGTACGTGAAGGTGTCAAATGCAATGCCACCGTACTGCCCGGTGCCTATCCCGCTAAGGTAGGTGCTGTATGCCGGCGACACGTTTATTATCGGGTTTTGTGCGGAGACCCACAGGCTCACCTGCTGTAATGACTGGCTGTAGGAGTTGAACAGGTTGAAAGATATTGTTATGTTGTCCCCTGCCACGACCGGGTTGGGGCTTATCGTAAGCCCCTGCAGCGATAGGGAGTCTGTAGCCACGGACTGCGCAGCCGCTACCCCTGACATTAGGATGATCGCCGCCACCGCGGACATTATCCAGATACCCTTTTTTTGGTTCATGTTTTCACCGTTTTACCATCAATCTATCGTGCTCTTGAAGAGCAGTATGCTTATGGCCGTAACTACGATGCCTAGCACAGCAAGCACAGTCACATCAAGCACCATGCTGCTCAGCGGGTAGAATCCCTGGAGCACCACGTACCTGAACCCCTTAAGCGCGTATGTCATTGGGTCCCCGATGCTAATCGCCTGCAGCACAGGCGGAAAGCTTGATATTGGAACAATGCCGCCTGCAATGAACCACAGTGGGAGGCCGACCGTTTGCCCGAATATCTGGAATGCTGTCATGTTCTTCATTCTCGATGCCACGATTATCGATATGCCGGTCATCACTATGCCCAGCATGGTGCCAAGGATCAGTATCCATACGATGCCTGTTATGCCCATCAAAATAGTGCTCCCGAGCAGGAGCCCGATGACTATTACTACGAGCACGGAAAGGACTGATTGCACGGCGCTGAACAGGACCTTGCCCAACACTATAGCCGATTTGTTGATTGGCGTTATCAGGAACGATTTTATCTGCCCTCCCTGCTTGTCCGTGAGGAGTCCTATACCGGCGTTAAAGAGGGTGCTGAACACTATTATCATGCCTATTACACCCGAGAAAAGGAAGTCCCCGTAATTGCCGCTCGCACCTGTGATGGGCGTGACCAAAGAAGCGGCTTGGCTGGGTTGTGATGGCAGGTACTCCAGGCTCTGGAAGTTGCTCGCAGGGCCGAAGGCGGCCGCATCCTTCTGTATGGCTGGCAGTATTTCCTGTGTTGTGCTGAATTCCAGGTTGTTGTAATACACCTGCAGGGTGGGGTTGCCGCTCTGGGACGGGAATCCGGGAAGTATGACTATGGCGAAATTCACCTGGCCGGCTGAAAGCATGCCCAGCGCATCGTTCTGGTTGGTGACGGCCTGCACCTGCATAAGGCTCTGCGAGCTCAGGGTGCTTATGAACTGCGATGCCTGGTTGTTGTTCGCATAGTTCACCACCACTACAGGGACATTCGTGATAGCAGAGCCCAGGAACCCGAAGAAGAGGAGTATGACGAGAGGGAATATCGCAGTCCGGATTAGGTTCGACCTGAGGTTCGACCTGAATATCGCTAATTCGCGCGTGAATATTGTTATCGAATCCTCTAGAAGGCTCAATGTCTCCACCTTATGTTTGCCCTGCTGCCCTGCATTTCACCAGCTGCATCGCGCATCCCCGCACCTGTAAGCTTTATGAAAACATCATCAAGCGTGGGCAGGTGCGCGCCTATCGATAATACAGGTATCTTCATTCTTTCCAGCGTGGCCGATATCCTTGTGAATTCACCCTCGCCATTCTTGTCAAGCGGCGACGTAATCTTATCGCCTCTCGATGTAGCGGTTAGCTTAAATCTTGACTTGAGCAGGGATACCACCTTCTGTACATCCTGGAGATTCACGATTATCTCAAGCACCTTTCCACTGCCTGCTATCCTCTTTATCTCAGAAGGGGTGCCCAGCGCGATCACCTTGCCATGGTCCATTATTGCAAGACGGTCGCAGAGTTCATCTGCCTCTTCAAGATATTGCGTGGTAAGTAGTATGGTGGTGCCGTTCCTGTTGAGCTCCTTTATCCTATTCCACATGGTGCTCCTGTTCTGCACATCGAGGCCTGTCGTTGGCTCGTCGAGGAGCAGTATCTTCGGCTCTTGCAACATGGCGCGCACAAGACCGAGGCGCCGCTGCATTCCTCCGGAGAAGGTCCCCGCCTTCACATCTGCAAAATCCACAAGCTCCGCTTCCCTCAGTGCCTCCCCTATCCTCTTGCCGGCCTGGTTTCTTGGTATGTGGTACAGGTGGGCGAAAAGGTCAAGGTTCTGCCTAGCGGTCAGGTCGGCTTCGACCACTGTCTCCTGCGTCATCAGCCCCATCAGGCTTTTCGCCCGCGCGCGATTCCTGCTGAGGTCCATACCGTCTATCATTATCCTCCCTGAAGTTGGTGTGAGTAGCGTAAGCAGCATGTTTATGGTTGTGGTTTTGCCTGCGCCGTTCGGTCCCAGCAGTCCGAATATCTCTCCCTCTTTTATGCCTAGGTTGATGTTGTTGACCGCTACCAGATCTCCGAATCTCTTTGTCAGGTCCTCTATCTTTATTATGTCAGCCATAATTTTACCCGAATAGCCTGCCAGCCTGGCGCACAGTCTGTATCATCATCTTCCCTACTGATTTCAGCGCCTTTTCGCCGCGTGGCGTTATTGTGTAATATACCTTGATCTTGCCGCCATCCGCCTTTGCGCTGGGCTTTATGTAGCCCGCTTTTTCAAGGGCCCTCAGCGCGTTGTACATATCATTCTTCAAGGTGGGCCCGTAGAACTTCAGTCCGAACTGCTCGAACTCCTTTATCAGCGCATATGAGTAGGTTTTGCCCCGGAGCTTGAGCCTTCCCAGTATGCGTATCTTTAAGATTATCCTCTTCGCCTCCATAGGCATGAAGTTCATGCCGAAGTGCGCAGATTTTTGCTCCATCTCCCCAACATAGTTTAAATCTAATATAGTTTAGGTTTAAACTAACTAGTGAACTGACAGATATAAAAACCTTCTGGGGGAATCCGGGCAGCAAGATATAAACAGTCGGCGTAGGAAGGCAGATTACCGGGTAAATCACGCCGTGCCTTATTCAGCTGTGTACAGCATGAGGTCCGGGTACCTCCTCGTTATCTGGCTGGCCCGCAAGCCGTATACCTCTTTTATACCCTGAGCGTGCGCCAAATCGACGAGCCTCTGGGTTATTATGCCGTCGAATACTACAGCACCGACATTCTTCATGTCCTGCACCGACTGGATTAGCTCTCTTATCGGTATTTCGCTTAGCACAACGCCCTCTTTGGAGTAGACCCTGCCTCGCAGCGTGTTCTTGAGTTCGTTCAACGCCTTCACTAGCGTCTGGTCAGGTCTCCCCGTCTGCGGTTGCGCAGGTTGCTGCGCCTGCATGCCCTCTATCTGGGCTATGCTCTCGACACCCCCATATTCCTCCCCCTCGCCAGTGATATCCTTAATGCCGAGCGATGCGGGCCCAGGTGCCGATACCTCCTCGACAACCTGGCGCTGCTGCGCCTGTGCCCTCTGCAGGTTCGCTGTTATCTCTGTAGGGCTCAGCACCTCCTTGTGTTCCCTCTCCTGCATCGGCGGTCCCTGCACATGTCTGTCTCTAAATCTCTCATCTCTCCTGTTCTGCTGGGTCTGTTCCTGCCTCTGCTGCCGCTCCTGCCTCTGTCTTGCATTTGCGTTCACCTGCTCTATCGGGACCCTTGATCTTAACGCCTTAATTATCTCCTTCCTTGTGAGCTCTTCCACCTCCTTCCCGTCAGGTGCCTTCGCCACGAAGTCGATCTCCGCCATGCTGGTTATGCCCTTTATTATCATGTCACCGCCCCTGTCCCCGTCGACGAAGAGCGTTGCCTCTTTCGCAGTGCAGAGGTCTATTATCGTCTTCGGAATGGTCCCGGCCGCGCCGCCCACAGCTATGCAGTTTGCTATGTCATTCTTGAGCAGGTTTATCACATCGGCACGTCCCTCGACAAGTACCACCTCATCGCTCTTCTCTATCTCAGGGCCGGCTGGCAGGCTCTCTGGTCCGTATGTGCCTACGGTGCTTGTCTTGACATCTGCCTCCACCATTTCGCTGATCTCCCTGCTGTCAGGTATCTCGGTCACAAGCAGATTCTTTACGAGGTCCTTGGCCCTCGCTATTATGCGTCTCCTCTTCTCGTTCCTTGTATCCTCTATCTTTAGTATCTTGAACTGGGTCTCGAACGGCCCTACCCTATCTACCGATTCTATTGCAGCCGACAATATGCAGGTCTCCACCCTACCCATAGATGACGGGAGAAATAGCTTTCCGAATGTCTTGTTACCAGATGAGGAACTCTCTATCTCTATCCTGCCTATCTTGCCGTTCTTCTGCAGCTCCCTGAGGTCAAGGTCGCCGCCAAGAAGCCCCTCTGTTTGCCCGAAGACCGCCCCTATTATGTCCGGCTTTTCTACACTTCCTGATATTTCGAACCTTGCCTCTACCATGTATTTTACAATGTCTATGTACGATTTTGCCATTTCAGCACCTTTATGCTGAAAGTCAGAGGATATGCAGGTCAACTGAGTTATACAGAGCTTACGCTCCCTTCTTGGCGATGTTTGTTTCCGTCGTAGAAGTAAGTATGATTTATCATCAAATCTCCCTGTTCTATCTTCTCTTTCAGCTGGATAATGTTAAGTTCAATAAATATAAATAGCTTGTCTATGGGCTTGGCTCATAACGTTGCATTGGCCTTTTTCACTGCACCCTCAAGTATGTTCATTCCTGACTCAACGCTCCTTTTTGAGACCGTTAGGGGCGGTATTATCCTTATCACAGAGGCCCCGCATGGCAATATGACTAGTCCGTTGTAGAAGCAATCCTTCAGCACCCCGCCGAGCGCCTTCACAGCAGGCTCCTTTGTCTTCCTGTCCTTTACAAGCTCCATGCCTACGAAAAGGCCTATGCCGCGGTAATCCCCTATTACCTCATAGCTCTCCTTCATCTCCTCTAGCCTTTTCATTATGTAGGAACCGCGTTCCCTTATGTTTTTCTGCAGCTGCTTCATGTTCCTTTTAACGTAATCTAGCGAGGCCTCTGCAGCAGCCATGGCAAGCAGGTTGCCGCCGAATGTATTTGCATGCGAACCAGCAGGTATGTCGCCGAGCGACGTCCTTGTCACTGTTGCACCCATCGGGACGCCGCCACCAAGGGCTTTCGCCATCGTGTATATGTCAGCCTGCACCCCGAAGTTATCCAGCGCAAGGAACTTACCTGTTCTCATATAACCGGTCTGCACCTCGTCTGCAATGAGCAGTATACCGTTATCGGATGCGACCCTCCTAAGCTCCTTCATAAACGTTTTCGGCGGTATCACGTAGCCGCCCTCCCCCTGCATCGGCTCTATGAATATCCCTGCGACCTCGTCAGGCGGCAGCTCCTTGCCAAGTATGTTCCTCTCTATGTGATCTATGCACATCTTGCTCAGCTCTTCCCCGTTGTATGTGCCGAACTGGTTCCTGTATGTGTTCGGGTATATAGCATGCACAACGTTGGGGAAAGGCCCGAATCCTCTTTTGTGCACAATCTTTGATGCAGTCAGGCCGAGCACACCGCCGGTCCTTCCGTGGAACGCACCATAGAACGATATGAAATATTTTCTTTTGGTGAATATTTCGGAGAATTTTACCGCAGCCTCATTCGCCTCCGTGCCAGAATTGGAATAGAATACCTTGCCGAAGCCCTTCGGCATCATCGAGACAAGCTTCTCCGCGAATCTCACAGGCCTCTCGCTGTGGTAATCCGTGAAGGCGTTGTGCGTCAGCCTGCCTATCTGGTCTATCATGGATCTCCTTATCGAGGCATTGCCTCCAACGCCCAGGTTATAGACAGAGATGAAGCTTGAGAAGTCGATGAACCTGTTGCCCTCCGCATCGTAAACGAAGTCTCCGTCGCCGCGCTCTGCCACAAATGGATACTCCTCCCGAGTTGTAGTAAGGATTACCCTTTTGTCCCTCTCTACTATGCTGCTTGTTCGCTTTCCGATTTTCACCTTGCCCATTGAAAAACCTAGCGTATCACGCCATCAAGCTTCCTCCCTATCGACATTGCATTCTTCTTTGTAATTGTGTAGCTGTTCCTGTTCTTTGTCATCTCATCTAGCTTTATGAAGAACCAGCCCTGCCCGTTCATACGCCATGCGATGAACGTGTCCATAAGCGCGTTGTCGCGCCACTGTCTCAATGATTCAAACTTATCGGGCTCTATAGAAAGGCTTCCGCGGTCCCACGCCTTGCACTCGAAGACCATGCCCTTGCCCGCCTTGATGGCTATTAGGTCTGGGCTCACGGAATTCACGCCGCTGCCCGCCGACCTCACTACCGAATATCCCCTATTGTAAAGCTCGTTAAGGAGCTCCCTTTCGCTCCTTGCACCCTTGGAGTATCTCTGAATCGCCACGATAGACTAACACTATAAAGAAATATAAAACGTTGCGACCTTCTAAAGCATCTTCTGGTTGCTCCTTCTTGCTGTTCCGAGCGCAAGCCTGGCGCGCTCCACCAGCTCATACATCCTGCGCTCCCTCTGGCGCGATATATAAAGATAAATCTCATCCTTCGTGCCCCTTGTTGCGAGTATGAATATCTCGCCGAACTTTATCCTTCCCGCGCGCCCCCTTCTCTGTATGTTCCTTATCTCGTTCGGTATAGGCTCGTAGAATATCACTGCGTCTACGCTTGGTATGTCCAGTCCCTCCTCCCCTATAGATGAGGCTACGAGCACGTTGAACTTTCCTTCGCGGAACCTATCTATTGTCTCTTTCTGCGATGACTGGGTCACTCCCCCCTTCTTGCCTACGAAGGGCTGTGCATTTACCCCGTACTCGTTGAGCAGGTCTACTATCTTCTTTATAGTCGACCTGTACTGGGCGAAGACCATCACGCTCTTCCCCTTGAGTTCTTTGTTCATCAGGTCTATTATCTTGAATATCTTCGGATGTTCTATCCCGCTGTCTACCGCCTCTTTTGCGTCGATGAGCGCCTTTATCACAATTTCATTATTGAGTATGCTCTGCAGGGCCCTGCTCTTCTTCTCCCTCGACTTTAGCGTCTCGAAGTAGTGCATGAACGGGTAGAATCCCTCAGTGGCGAGCAGGTCGTACGCATGGGACAGGTTGAGAAGGAAAACATAATTGTACATCGCCATGAACTTGTAGTTCGATGACTGCAGCTTGTCTATGCTTGCTCCTATCATCAGTACCTTGCTCTTGCCCATGTTCTCGTATCTCTGGAAGGGGCTGAGCCCGTGCTGATAGAGCTTGCTTAGATGCTCATCAATGAGGATCTTGAGAGACGACAGTATCCTGTCCATCGTCTGCTCCTTGTCCACATGTATGACCTGCGTCGACTTGTCCATCACATAGGACATTACATCGCTGTCGGAGCTTATCCTTATCTCTATGTTCTCTATGCCAAGAGCTGACACAAGCGCGTTTATCTTCTTGCTGTTGCTGCCAGGTGATGCAGTCAGGCCGAGCAGCTGTATGCCCCTTAGCTTGCATTCATCCGCAATGTATGTGTACGCGTACCTGCCTACCGCACGGTGGCACTCATCAAAGACAACTATGCCGAAGTCCTCCAACGATAGCCTCTCAGACTTCAGGTCGTTCGCTATGGTCTGTGGAGTAGCCGCGATGACCTTTGCGTCCATCTCAAGCTCCTTTCTTTTCTTGACGCCAATGCTTCCTGTCAGAAGAAGTATCATCTCTTTGTTAATGTTGAGAAGCCTTGTCAACGACTCGTAATGTTGCTCGCTCAGAGGCTTTGTAGGTGCAAGTATCAGTGCCTTCTTCCCGCTTGAGAGCACGTTCGCTATACCCAAAACAGCAATAAGGGTCTTGCCTAGCCCGGTTGGCAGTATCATAAGGCTGTTGTACCCGCGCATTATGCTTTTTGCTATGTTTATCTGGTATGCGCGCGGCTCGATAAGTTGAGTATTAACAAGCTTGACAGGCTCGCCAAGCTCCTCCCACGATGGCATATTTAAACATTTGTTGAGAACGTTTATAGATTTGATATCATAATTAGGATGCACGCCGCAGTAGCTCAATCTGGGAGAGCGATCGCCTGAAGAGCGATATGTTGCAGGTTCAAATCCGGCCTGCGGCATCTTAAGTTTATTTGGTTGGCTCAACCTTCCGTGATGATTTGCTACTGCTCCATGTGACCGTTGCCGCAGCCGCCATCGGGTTGATCGGCGGTACAGAGATCGGAATGATAACATTAGCTGCGGTAGCCAGGTTCAGGTGGAAAAGAGCATGGCTCGCAACTGTTGCCGCGCTTCTGACCTTCATCCCGATATTGGCGCTTTTGTACTTATTCTTCACGTCCCTGCCTGTGCACCTGGTCCAGTTCGCTGCCGGGGCCGTGATACTGCTTCTTGGGGCGTATTTCTTCTATGAAGGTATGAAAAAGAGGAGCGAAAAGGGTGTGCACGAAGAAAAGATTGCATTTCATGCCGGGCTCGTCGGAGTATATGCGGCAATATTGGTCGAGGAAGCTGAAGAAGGCAGCATAGCAATGGCTATAGGTGCTGCTGGTGGCTCCTATATCTCGGCAGTGCTCGGGATGACTATTGGAATACTCATACCATTGTTCCTGATAAGAAGCCTGAAGCCGTTTGTAGAAAAACTCCCAGAGTGGGCCGTCCAGGTAACTGTTGGCATAATAATGATGGCGGTGGCCTCACTGATTATAATCTTCAATCTACGATTCTAGAGCGCAATCAAAAGCCCAATCTGTAAAAAACCACCCAGATAGGTATTTATATCTGAAGCGCTGCTATTCAAATGGGTAATCAGGTGATTATATCAGTAAAAGAGGAGATGAAAGGGCTTTAGGGGAATCAAACTTCAAAAGGGTGCTGGAAAGCTTCAAGTGCTCATTCTGCGGCGCAGAGGTAAAAGGCACAGGCTACACGAACCACTGCCCCGAATGCCTGTGGAGCACTCATGTCGATGTAAGGCCAGGCGACCGTGCGTCAAAATGCACTGGCCTCATGAAGCCTCATTCGGTTTATTACACGCGCGACAGCTACATCATAGTGCACAAGTGCCTCAAGTGCGGTGAGAGGAGGCAGGTTAAGGCAGCGCCGAACGACAGCAAGGATGCACTAGCCTCAAGGATGAGGCCGGGTCCTATTATAGTGTAAGGTGCGATAGCCGATAGTGCCGCCAAAAGCTATTTGCCATTTGTATATACAACGATATACATTTCTGATTCTGAAGTGAGATAGTTATTGCGGCGTAACTATGCAGATTTTACCATAAAGACAGAGGCATAGGGGATCTTTGCTGTGATCTTGTACGCATTGTATATCTCCATGTCCGCCCCTTTCGGCCTCTTTATCAGTTTGCAATCCACATAATCCTCTATCGTGAAATGATTCCGAATTATGGCTCTTATCCAAGTTTGGTACGTCCTTTTGTAGGCAGGCATGTGCACCTCGTATTCTGTGCCCTTCCACCATCTTGCTATTATTCTCCCTTCTTTGAAGTAATCGCCAAATACCCTGTATTGCTTAGGCTTGCCCTTTTGCGAGTGGGCCGATCCTACAATCGGGTTTATTATGGAGAAAATGAAGATGCCATTCCTCTTCAGAACGCGCCTTATTTCTTTGAAGGCGTTGTCTAGGTTATCAAAATGGTCCATAACTAAAGCGGCTACAGCAAAATCAAAGTAATGCGCCTTATATGGGAGCTTGTAGACGCTGCCTACCCTAAAATCAACTCCCTTGACGTGCTCCTTTGCGATTTCTATTTCTTTTTTTGAGATGTCTATCCCGTAAACCTTCGCTTTTCTGCTTTTTAATATATTCGCGTATATGCCAGGTCCACAGCCAAGGTCTAGAACCTTCTTGCCTTTGATATCTTTCAGCATGGAAAGGGTAGCTGGCATCTCAACGAGCTCATTGAAGAGCATTTTCTTTGTTCTTAACTCGTAGAAGACATCCCCTACCCTATCATATAGCTTTGCCAGCCTAGCGTAATCTTCCATAGCCTAGGCTTGGGCCTAAAGCCTTAAAGCCCCTATGAAGCCCCCTTCTAATCCTAACCTACGGAAAGGTGGGTTGGCTTACGTTTTGGGAAAAGTTTAACTAGAGCTGGGAGATGTAACTGGCGCAATTTCATCTATTTTCCTTCTCAAGATGGGGACAAGCTGTCGTGCCGTCGCCTCAGAGTTGTAATTTATTCTAGATACATTTATTATATCTCTGTATCTTCCAGCTTTCATCGCAGTCATCTCATCGCACGCAGATTTGAAGCGCTCGCCAGTGGGATCTCTGCTATCTTTTGCTAGTCTACTTCTCAATTCGGCTAGGCTTTCCGGTAATAAGTATACTACGAATGATTCGCAGCCTACGTAACTAAGCCATTCCTCAACATAAACTACGTTGATATCCATTATTGGGGTATTTCCTTGATTCTGTATGTTTATAACATCAGCTATCGGTTCGCCATACGACGCACCATAGTGCTTAAATATCTTCACGCTGCCAACCTGTTCAAGTGCTTCTAGTTGTTCGGCAGACACGTGCCTCTTATCGTCTTCTGCTCCTCTTGGCTCTCTTATAGTATAGACAGACACTTGCCTTAGCCTGGGCTCCAATTTAGTGAGATGTTTGATTACAGTACTCTTACCAACGCCAGAAGGACCTACAATAACTACAATCATTCTACCTTTAGTTTCCATGATACGTTATTGCAATTTTGAGATATTTATACATTCTGAAACGAGCATCACACAGACTATATATATTTGGACAAATCTAAGTGTAACGTGGTA
>CAZCIA010000008.1:0-21195 GCA_964498845.1 Microcaldota archaeon | reverse complement strand
GCTATCTTGTTCGAATCCCCGAAGCTGGGCTGCAGCCTTATGAAGTTGATAAGGGCAAGCGCGATGAACGCAGGAAGGAACAATATGAGCCTTTTCCTGAAGAAGTACATGCCTATGAGGCCTAGCACGAGTATCGCTCCCATGGTCTCGAACCAGAATGCTACGTGGAGGCCTATGCTCTTCACGATGCTGCTGCTGTACCAGACACCGTCCTTGAGCATGGAGCCGAAGAAGCCCTGTGTCAGGGATGCGCTGTGTATGTAGAGGATGAGAGGCGCGGCGACAAGCAGGGCGAGGCCAGCGAACGGCAGCCAGTACCTTAGTGTTACGTAGGTGCGCCTGCCCTTCAGCTTGTACAGCGAGTACGGGAACGCTACCAGCGCGAAAATGAATATGAAGATGAGCGAGAATGGATGCACAAGCGGCATAAGCCCCACAAGGAAGCCAGCGAAAATGAAGCTCCTGTTAATGCCCTTCTTCCTCACATTTAGCTCGCGGCTGAAGAAGAGCAGGTAGATAAGCAGCAGTATAGTTATTGCGTACGGGAAGCCGAGCACGTAATCGTGCTGCGGCGCGAAGTTGCTCACCAGCGGGTCTGAGAAGTTCCATATGGGCTGCGTGAAAAGGACAAGGATGCCGTGCTGCAGGTCCGTCTTGAGCATCGATACCGGCAGGTACGGCAGGCTGGTATTGGTGGCGTACAGCACTACAGCGTTGAACCACAGGCTGCACAGCAGGAAAAGCAGGAAGCCAACAACAGCCGCATATCTCCTCTTCGTTATGACATAGATGAAGTACACCGAGAGCATAACCAGCGAGTACCAGAGCAGGTAATTCGTCATGTACCAGCTGTTAACAACGTTGATGCCGGTGTAGTTGAGTATCGCGGTGTAGAAATCCGTTATGAACGGGAAGGCGTTGGTCTGGTTGGCTATGTAAAGCAGCTTTGGCGGGAAGCCGGTGTAAATGACAGAGTTGCCTATCGACACATGGAACAGGAAGTCTGTACCGTAGTTGTCAGCCCCGCGTATGCCGCTCGCCGAGTTGTGCACGCCGTAGGTCATGAGCACCAGCAGCGCCGCAAGCACAATGAACACGAACAGGTAGAAGTTCCTTTGCTGCATGAACTGCCTTCTTACAACCTTGAACCTGAACATACCGCTGCGCTTCGACACCGCATAGAGGTGCCACGATAGCGCAAGCATTATCAGCGACGAGGCGAGGACTATGGTCTGGCTGAACGTTCCTGCCAGGGCCTCGAATGAGAGCGAGAGGAATGCAGCGATCACGAACCCTATCGGGAACGCAATCGCATATTTTACAAATATGTCCTTAACAACATTATCGAAGAAATAGCTGGCAAGGGTTATGCCGAGCAGTATGCTAGACAGATAGAATAGTACCCCCAGCAGGAACATGATATCTTATAAGCTTCATATGATAGGAATAAAAATGATGTGATGGCAGCCAGAAGAGGGAAAGTAAGCCTCATACTCCCGATCTACAACGAGGCGTCTAACCTGAGTAACAACTTCGGTGCGATATACAGGACGATGGAAAAGATCGGTAGGTTCGAGATAATAATAGCTGAGGACGGCTCCACGGACGGCTCGAAGGAGATCGCCGCGAGGCTCTCCAGAAGCAGCAAAAACGTGAAGCTGCTCTCCTTCAGCGGGCGCAGCGGAAGGGGGGCTGCGCTCAAAAGAGCGATAGGGATAGCGAGCGGCAGCGTAATCGGATACATAGACATAGACCTTGCTGTGCCGTTGCGTTATGTGAAGGAGGCCGTAGACATGGCAAACCGCGGCTGCGATGTCGTTGCAGGATCCAGATACGAAGGCACCAGGGTAAGGAGGAGCGCCAGCAGGCTGGTGGCAAGCAAAGCCTACAACCTCCTTGTAAGCGCGGTTACCGGATCAGCAATAGACGACCACCAGTGCGGCTTCAAGTTCTGGAGAAAGGGGTTCATAAAGAAGGAGGCAACGGAAGCCGTGGACAACCACTGGTTCTTCGACACGGAGGTGCTGCTTGACGCGCAGAGGCGCAAGATGAAAGTCTGCACGCTTCCCGTATCATGGATGGAGCACAAGGAGAGCAAGGTGAAGGCGGATGACCCCCTATATTTCATAGGCGCCGTGATAAGGTACAGGGCCAACAAGGGCAGCGTGCGATAAAGATTAAAAAGCGCGTTGAGCATTACAGCTGTTGCATCCGCGCAACGGGTTGCCGGCACGATGTTGAAGCTTAAGGAGCGGGACAAACGCAGGCTTGTATACATAACGCTAGCAGCAATACTTGCATTCGACGTGCTTTACGGCATAATATTCGTCAGCGGGCCCACCAACCTGAGCGAGGAGTACGCATACGCACATCTCGCACTGAACGCGATACATGGCCAGGTAAACCTGCAGTGGCTCGATGCAAGCAGGTTGCTGCAGTATCTGCCGATAGCCGCATTTTATGAAGCATTCGGAGTAGGCATCTACACAAGCTCAGCCTGGAACACGATATGCTTTGTCGGCATAGTGCTCATCGCATTCCTGGTTGGGCGCGAGCTCTATGGAGCCAACACAGGACTCCTGTCAGCGCTGCTCGCCAGTTTCTTCACCCCGATTGTCAGGGTATCGTCCACGCTCGACATTGTCATGCCGATGGCATTCTTCGTATCGCTTGCGTTGCTGGCATTGCTATACGGCCATAACCGCAAGTCAGGGCGGTGGATGTTTGCCGGTGGCGTATTCCTGGTTGCCACGCAACTTACAATACCTATAGGGCTAATCGCTGTCGTTGCCGGGCTTTTGTACGTTATCATAGAGCTTGCGCGCAGGAAGTTAAGCTTCGGCCTTGTCATGTATATGGTTGCAGGAATAGCAGCAGCATCATTGGTTGTCCTAGCGTTCAGCTACTATGTCTCTGGCAGCCCATTGACCATAGCCAACCTGAACGGCGCTTACTACTCCAATTTGACAATGACTGATACCATCTACGGGATAATAGGAGCTCCGGTGGTGTATGCGAACGGCTCCGCAAACAGCCTTTTCGGCTGGTATCTGCCGTACTATCCAGAGCAGATGTTCGAGTACTCTGCCACGCAGGCGCTGATCGGCGGTATAACACACAACAGCATAAGCTTGTCAACAGTGTGGCAGCAGCTCTACAACCCGGGTTTAACTGCAGGATTCTACTTCTACGCAGTGATAATAGCGATGGCGTACCTGCTTCTGAAGTGGGACAGGCGACTCTACTTCCCGCTAATATGGTTTGCAATCGGTTTCCTCTTCCTGCAGTTCGCCCCGCAGGGTGGAACACTCTCGCCGTTCAGGTACATTCTCATATTCAGGTATGTCAGGTATTTGACGGTATTGGTCGTGCCCACTACAGTCATCATATCGATGGGGCTTGTGCGCTTTTCCGGGATAAGAAAGCATTTGAAGAGCCGAAGCATGGACAAGAGCCGGAAGTTGAAGCTGTCTATTGCTATAGCAATAGTCTTATTTCTGATACTTACTTCAATACCTGCAAACGCACTCTGGCGCAATTATATCTACACGGAATATTACCCTCTGCGCTTCATAGCAAACATAGTCCTGCATGCAGGACCAAACATAACCGTCTATTACCCGTCCGACGACTGGCCTGACATGATTGTTTACACGCACGACAGCAAATCCATAAACCTCATAATGCTTGACGGCATATCGAACTGCAGCAGGTTCCAGGCAGGCAGCTATGTCATTATACCAAATGTGACAGACAGTTTCGCGCCTTCATGGTCATACATAGTAAACACCAGCAAGTACTGCCCGAACTTCCATCTCGTCGCAGCCCCGTACAGCGATGCGTACAACCAGTCTGGGATACCGCTCAAGAACCAGCAGAAGCTGTACTATGTGGAGCCGTAGTGGAATGCTAATATTTTAGTACATTCACATTGTATCTATCACAGTGATGCGTTGGCACGTGTTCATAGGAAGGCCCAGGCAGCGCTCGAGTACCTCGTCAGCTACGGCTGGATGCTTCTGATAATCGCGATAGTGCTGGCAGTGCTCTATTCTCTTGGTGTGTTCAACAGCAGCCTTTTCACTCCCAATACCTGCGTCATGCCTGGCTCATTCTCGTGCCAGAGCGCGGTTCTTGCATCTAACGGCCTCCTGCAGGTAAGCATAGTGCAGAACCTGCAGAATCCGATAAACGTCACAGCCGCCGCGTGCGACAGCAACCAGTCCCTAATACACCAGAGGACGTATACCACGCCTGTGTACATCGCGCCCGGGCAGAACGTTTCGTTCAGCGTGACCTGCTGGCAGGGCACCGCCGCTTTCTCGGAGTCAAGCGGCACGCTCTATAGCGGTTATATCCTACTGAGCTACACCGACCTCGCAACAGGCTTCAACTCGGTTGCAGTGGGCACCCTGGCCGTCAAGGCCTCCTGATTGCAAGGTCACATCCTCCCTCTAGATTCCCTAGGCACGCCGCTTGATACCATGTGCGAGAGCCTGAGCAGTTCTATGGGCATTGCAAAGGTGCCAAATATAGTATACATAATATTTATATATATTCTTACTATACATATATTATGCCAAAAGAGTACAGGCAGATGCTATTGGATGCGAAGACGCACGGCGAGATAAAGGTAGCAAAGGGCATAATCAGTTCCTTATCCGGCAGGAGGGCCAGCTCCAGCGATGTCATAGATGAGTTCATAGGCAGGAGGGTGCGCTTCCTCAGCCTCCAGAAGGAGATACGCGACTACATAAACGCATTTGTCGATTCCGCATCGCTTGACAAGCATGTACTTGGCATCCTGCTCTTCGGCTCTGTTGCAAGGAACAGCTTCAACAATTATAGCGACATAGACCTGCTTGTTATTATTGACGGGAACGCGCTCGAACGCTACGATCATATAAACGGCATTATAGAAGGCGTAGACCGTATGAGAAGGCCCATAATCGATTCGGGGATGCACCTGCGCATAAGGCCGCTGCTTCTCTCCCTAAAGGAGTTGCACAGCTTCCGTCCCATATATATAGACTTCCTTGAAGAGGGGATAGTGCTGTTTGAGCGGAGGGACACGCTCTTCGGCTTTATCAACGAGATAAGGAGAAGCGTGGCATACGAGAAGAAGATAGTCAACGGCAACGTTGTGGTCAAATGGAAGATAAGGGCATAGCAAAGGAGGCGATCGCAAGCGCCAAAAGGTGGCTCGGGTCATCGCGCTTCAATGCAGACGCAGGCAATTATGACGCCGCACTCTACAGCATGGAGATGGCGGTGGAGATTGCGATGAAGGCTGTGTTATATTCAATCAAAACAGAAGTACCAAAAAGCCATTCGATAGGCGACATATTCAAGGACTCTGTGAAAAATAGCGGCGCGCTGCCCAAGGAACTCAAGGAGAATGCAGACAAGATGGTAAGGACTTTCAACGTGTTGATGGACCTGCGGCCGACAGGGGCCTACATTTTCGAGACCAGATCAACGCTTGCAGAGCTGAAGAAGAAGTACGCCTCGTACAAAGATGAAGCAGGGAAAATAATCGACCTTTGTGATAAGGCTGTGCGCTAAACAGATGACCAAAAGGGCGTCACATCCTCCCTTTTGACTCCCCTCTTGACACGCCGCTTGAAATAAGGTGCGATAGCCTGAGCAGATCTACCGCAGTCTTGAGCACGCGCTTCATTTCACTGACATCGGCGTAGCTCTGTATGTAGAAGCCATCCATGCGCATGCTCTTCTTCTGCGATTTTAACAGACCACTCCTATCAGATATATCTGCTTTGGTATCCCTTCTCAATGCCTGCAGGGCCTTCATCAGTAGCGTGGGTCTTGGCCTGTGCCTTGTTACGACCATGCCCTTCGCAGACAGCTCCTTATCGAGCCCTCTGATGTCCACTATGTTAAGTCCTGCGAGCGCTATGCCGTTGAATGCAAGCACCCTGACCTGGTCTCCGAACCTCGATTTCCTCATCATCGCTATTACCTTGCGCGTAGCGTCGCTGCCGTCTATGGTCACTCTTGTCGACAGCACCCCCTCAACGCCATTGAGAGTGCCAACCACACAGACAAGCAGTGCCTTCTTGCCGCTTTTCCTGCCAGAGCCTTTGCCTATAGGCCCGGTGGTGATGGCGGCTATTCTAACGCCGCTCTTCAAGGAATCCCTATTTCTTCTTTGAAACGCCAGACTTGAGCTCCTTTACATTGCCGTCTATCCTTTCCATTGCGCTGTCAAGCGCTGACGACGCGCTCTTCTTCGATGTCCTTATTACTAAGGTGGGCTTTCCCACCTCTGGATGGTCCTTTGACACGCCTGCAAAAGTAACATCTGAGTCGTCCATCAGCTCATGTGCGAGCAGGTCAGGGAATGTCAGATCCCTTGACTCGAATTCTATTATGAGTTCCTTGCTCTCGTTCTTCAGCACCTTTATCTCCATAATATCACTTAACATTATCGAAGTATCTCTTTATCTCTTCAGGCTTGTCGTAGTATGTGCTCACCTTCTTGTGCTCGGACCTCCTGCACGACGCGCAGTGCAATGTATCTGGCCGGTCGCCAATCTGCAATGGACCTCCGCAGTTGCTGCACGTTGAATGGACAACGCCTGTCTCGGGGCTGTTCAGGCTCAGTACATAGGTATCATTCTCTTCGGCTATCACCTTCGCCATAACAGTATCGCCGGTCCTGCAGGGCTTCTCTTCCTCCGGCTCTCTCGACCTTTCTCTGTTCCTGTCGCCGTAGGACCTGCCTGGCGGTGGTCTTCTGTCAAACTGCCGCCTCAGTATTATCTTTCCGTCCTTAAGCGCCAGGTATTCCTTCTTGCCTGTCGATATCCTGTTTATCTCTACGAAAATTACGCTTTTCATCGTATCGGTGACCATGCCAAGTACCAGCATGCCCCTATCAAGGCCGCGTATCTCCTTGAGTGGCATAACACTAACCGTGCCGTCCTTTATTATGCGGGTTCCCGCAGCTGCAGCATATACAGTGCCGTCCTCAACGTATGTGTTGTTAGACGGCGCATACTCCTCCTCCATGGCAAGCTTGTCGCCAGGGCTTACAAATTCTTCCATGATATCATCTGTTCTTCGCCTCTATCAGCGCCGAATTCTTCATAAGGCTCTCGTTCCTCAATGCACGATATACAGCTATAAGCGTATTGTACTTTGCTCTTGTCCTGCCTCTAGAGAAGGTCCAGAGGTCCTTCACGCCAGCCAGTTCAAGCATCTTCCTAACAGGTTCGCTCGCTACTACACCAAGACCTCTTGGCGCAGGTTTCAGTATCACCTCAACGCTGCCACACTTGCCTCTCACAATGATTGGTATGCTATGCGATGTGCCGCACGCGCACTGCCACGACCCGCAACCAAATATCACTGGTATTATGTTCTCCTTTGCGTTTTTTATTGCTCTGTCTATGGCAGCCTTGACCTCAGCTTCCTTGCCGCTGCCTACCCCTATGTGGCCCTTTCCATCTCCAACTATTGCCGTTACCCTAAACTTCATTTTCCTATTGTTCTTAGTCATCCTCTGCACGCTCGCTATCTCGATAACGTCGTTCTTCAAATCCGGTATGAGCGCGTCTACTATCTCAGTCTCCTCGATATTCTTCCCTTCATGGAATATCTGCTCTATCGAGGTTATCTCATGGTTCTTCACGCGTTTGCCTATCTCGGTCTTTGGCTCCCACGCATTGATGTCAAACTTGACAACCTCAGGCTCGTATCTTCTCCTACTGCGATTCAATCAATCACTAAGTATTTTCTTCTTCACGCCCTCGAAGAGCGCCCCCATATTTGAAACATCAACGTTATCCTTTCCATACTTTGAGAACTGCACCTTATTAGCCCTGCCTGACTTCACATAATCCGATATGTGCGCTCCTGACAGCCTCTTCTCATCTATCTCTATGCTATTGCGCAGCTTTATTCCTCCGTCTGCTGCACCTTTTGCACCGGCAAACACTACAGATGACTTGACAGGCTTGTAAAGGCCTATATCCAGTACGGCTTCCCCGTTGATGGATGCCTTGCCCTTCCTGGCCAATAGCAGTCCGGTAAGGTAAGCTGTCGGGATATTCGCCCTCGCAGGCCACCCGAGCTTGCCCAGCTCTTTCGAATGCGCTGACGCTATCACGGAATCGCCCTTTGGTCCATACGTGATTGCCTGGACTATCACGCTCCTGTTGCTCTTCCTTACTACTATCCTGGTAAGGCCGCCCCTGAGCAGGGCTATTCTCCGCTTGTAGTTCGTCACGGCGCTTCTCCTTCTTGCCCTAATATGCCTGTACATATAATCACAAATGTCTCAGCTTCTTCGCCAGCTCATCGTTTATCTCTATGCCAGTGCTCTTTATGTGGCTTATCAGCGAGCCCTTGCTCGCGAATGTCCCTCCCTTTACAAGCAAGTAGAAATTCTTGAAAGTCCCGTTGTCTATTGTCTTGTCGTGCTTGAGCGCCTTAAGTATGCGCCTCTGGCCACGCACCCTTTTCTTGTAGTCAACGCTCGCCCTGGCCTTGGTTGTGCCCCTCCTGCTTCCAGGGCCGCGCTTCCTGCCCTTCATTTTCTTTGCGCGTACCGCTTTGGACCTGAAGCTTATGTTGTGCTTCTCCTTGATGGCGTAGATCTTTCCCTCCTTTATCATCGTCCTGACATCATCGGCAGTCAGCGCCTTCTTAGCCTCGCCAACCGCGTCTCTCTTTATCCTGACCTTGCTCTCGCCTCTGCCCATCTCGCGCGCTGCTATCCTTCTTGTAAGAGCGATGCTCATTTCATACCACTGTTGATTATTCTTATACTGCTGCTTTCTGCGGCCTTTATTATTTCATTGCGCTTCCTCATTGACACATCGTGTGCTATCGCAACCTCGTAGTTCTGTGCGCCCTTCACAAGCAGCAGGTCGTTTACATTATGGACGACAAGGAGCCTGCGCCCCGATGCGCGCACACCCCTCAGCTCTTGGGGGTTACCGTAGCCTATGTTCGGCTCGGCTCCCATGAAGCTCTTCTTGATGCGCTTCTTATTGTCTATGCCGCGCTGCTTGCGCCAGCGTTCAGGCACCCTCTTCCTGCTCTTTGCTCCGAAGTTCGGAACATTGAAAGTGGGGTGGTTCTTTTTTATCATGATATCAATCCTCTATCGCGTAGTATATGCCGTCCTGGAAGACGCGTTCGTCCTTTTTCCTTATCTTGCTGGCCTTCCTTATGTTTGCCGCTGTCTGTGTAACGTCATCAAGCATGGTCCCATAAATCCTAATCTCCTGCCCCTTTATCTCTACCTTTGTAGACCCGCATACATTCGCTTTCCTTGGCGAACGCTCACCAACCATGTTCTTTATCAGCATTACATTGTCCTTGACATCGGCCGTTAACGGGAAGTGCGCGTGCAGCGTCTGCATGTGGATCTCAAAGTACTTCACTACGCCGTTCATGTCGTTCGTTATCTCCTTTGCGAGCGATTGCTCAGACACGGACGCCTTCCTCTTTAGCTCCCTCATATCTGTTCCCTTTATCGTTATGCCTCCCTGCCCTACCGATACGCTTAGCAGCGCGCTGTTGAATCGCCTCCTGTTCTCGCCCAGGCTGCCCTTGATCTCGATGGTGTCTCCATTGACATTTGCTGTTATTCCGTTCGGCACCTGCAGCGTTATCATCATATCATCAATATACGTATGCCAGGAGCCTGCCCCCAATGTTGCTCTCCTTGGCCTCCTTGTTTGTCATCACGCCTTTCGGCGTCGACATTATCAGTATCCCAAAATCCCTGCTCGGTATGTACCTGGCTTCATATCTCTGTATATCATTCTTACTTATCGGGTATCTGGGCTTCACCACGCCTATATTATTGATCTTGTTCGAGAGTGCGATCCTCAGCTTGCTGGCGTGCCTATCCTTGAACTCCTCGAAGCCCTTTATGTACGATTCCCTCTTCATGACCTCCATCACCGCCTTTATCAGCTTTGTCGAATCTATCACGCACTCGCCGCGCCCTATGCGCTCGTTCGTCTTTATCATGTTTATCGCATCAGAGAACCTATCCACGCCATCAACCATACTTCTTGAAGCCCAGCCCTTGTGCGCTTTCCCGGAAACACCTTCTGCATATGTAAAGATTGTGCGACCTTATCAGCGCCCTTGCATTTCCGCATATCCTGCACTTCCTTGCGACCTTGCCCTTGTACCTCTCCTCCATTCTTATCTGCATGGTCATGCTACCTCTACATTGTACTCCTTCTTCACGAAATCCTTTATTAGATCCCTGCCTACTATGCCGTGCCTATCTGGCACGTGCGATGACATGCGCTTCCTGTAGCGGACCCTGGCGCCCTTCCTGCCGAATGAGACGTTCACGTTCATGCCAAGCATGCCTATTGCGGGGTCGTACTTTATGCCACGTATGTCGATGTACTCCTTGATGCCGAAGCTCAGCGAGTTCTGCGTTATTGAAGAATCCTTCACGCGGTTGTCAACAGCATCGAGCAATCTCCTGAGCAGCTCATTCGCCTTCTGCCCGCGCAGTGTGATGAACGCGCCGATCACCTGGCCCTTTGTTATCTTGAACGCCGGCGCCCTCCTCCTTGATATCTCCTCAGCAGGCTTCATTCCGGTCATCAGTTCCAGAAGTCGCTTCGCTGCCTCAGCGTGCTTCTCCTCGCTGCCTATACCTATATTCACTACCACCTTGTTGATCCTTATTGCCTGCATCGCGTTAGCGGAATCCATATCACTCAACTACCATTATATTCCTTAGCAGGGTATCGAAGCTGCCTCCTCCGCCTTGCTCTACTGTTACGTAAGCCCTCGACGCCGCTGTCCCTTGGTGCATCTCCTTTACTGTGCCGGAAGTTCCTACGTGTATTCCGTCCATCACGAAGCATCTGCACCCGTTCCCGAGCTTCAGCACCCTCTTTATCTCATTGTTCTCTATCACCACCGAATCGTTGGCGTTCGTGTCCTTGCCGGATTTCAATACCGTTCCGTCGTGGAGTCTTATCATCAGCGTGTTCCTGCCAGACTTGTATTTCTGGACTATCTTGCAGGTCCTCTCCCTGCCCTTACTGCTTGCTTCTTTGATCGTGGCCTGGCCCCTCTCATTTATCCCTATCTCGTAGCTCCTCTTCGACGGCACGCTCTCTATTACATCACTCAAGCCAACCGGATAGGCCGGGTCCCTAACCGCAATTCCATTGACCAGCAGCTCCTTCCTCTTTATCATCCTTGATGCCCCGTGATTGCTCTCAGACAATCCAGCCCTGACAGCAAACGCTACAAGCGGAATGCTGCTGCCAAGCGTGTACCTTCCAGCGGATGGCTTTGCCACATAGACCCTCTCCTTCCTGTGCACCGAGTAGTACCTCGATGTGGTGAGGCTCTTCATGTGCTTGCTGCTTCCTTTGTTAGCCATTTTATCACGCCTTCTCGGCTATCGCCTTCTTCTCTATCGCGTCGACCTTGTGCTGCAGTGTTGTGTCAGCTGGCTTTTCCTCCTTCTTCTCCTGCTCCGGTGGCTGCTCCTTCTCCTTTGGCGTCTGCTTGAGGTTTAGCTTGCCAGCCCTCCTCTTGTCAGACAGGTTCAAATCCGTTATATAGACGTTGCCGCTGCTTATCCCTATGTTGAACTCCTTGCCCTTCGCGTCCTTCTTCTTCAGCGAGTCTATGAATATGCGGCCGCTCCTAAGGCTGACCCTGACTACCTTACCGGTCGTGCCGCGCTTTGCGCCGCTCATAACCTTTACGGTATCGCCCTTTGCTATCTGTATCGCCCTCCTCTTTATCGGCATCTTTGCCTTCAGTGATTTGTCAACATGGACGTGCAGGAAGTGCTGCCTTATGTGCATGTCTGCGTTGAACCTCGCGTATCTCTGGTATCTTGGCTTGCTGCCCGTCATCACACCACCCTCGAGGCTATCCCTGCTAATTTTATGTAGCGCTCAACCACCTCCCGCGCCATAGCACCCTTCACTTCGGTGCCTACCGGCAGGTTCGTCTCGGTAATAAGTATGCCAGCGTTGTCCTCGAACCTTACGCGCATTCCGTTCGCCCGCCTTATCGGCTGCTTCTGCCTTATTATGACAGTCCTGACCGTCTTCTTTATGTACTGCGGCGATCCGCTCTTGACGCTGCACATCACTATGTCGCCTATGCCAGATGCCGCCAGCCTGCCCTTCCTGCCAGCCTTGCCTATCTTGTTTATTATCATCAGGGTCTTCGCTCCGCTGTTGTCGGCGCACGTTAGCACCGAACTTGGTATTAGGCTCTTGGATATCCTTGATGATACGCTCTTCATTTAGACACTCTGTTTAGTATCTTCGTCACTACGAACGACTTTGTCTTGCTAAGCCTCCTTGTGCCCGCTATCTGCACAGTGTCACCGATCTTGGCGTTTATGCACTCCGGATTGTAAGCCGGAATCCTCGATGTGTTCCTTAGCGAACGCTCGTACTTCTTTAGGAACGTGTTGTAATAATTCTCGATTATCACTGTCTTATTGGCCCGGTCGCTGACCACAATGCCTTCTATGTGGTAGCCGTGCGTCTTCAAATGCCCGTGCACAGGGCATTTTGGGTCTTTGCATTCCAAACGATCACTTCTTTACATGCGCCTCCGCTTGTAGAACCTGTAGCTCTTCTCCAGGCGTTCGTGGGGCCTGAAGTTTATCTCCCGACCTTCGACGATGAACCTACCTTTGCCGTAAACAAATTTAAAGGTTGATGCCAGCTTAGGCACAACCCTCTTCCCAGAAGGAGTATTTATGACGAGCGTGTTCTTCGTCTCGTCAATCACGATTCCCTTAATTCCTTTTCTGGACTTGTCCTGGCTTTTTGTTATCTCGACGCGCAAGCCGATTAGCTCGTGGAGGACGATACTCTTATTATTGTAATTCGGCATATAAAAACCTTTCGCGATATGCTTCCGTACACAAAACTAGCTACTTCACTATTACCCTGTCGGATACGCTGGTGATCCTGTCTATCTCGTAGCGTATCACGTTGCCGTAATCGGTCTTGACCATCATTATCCCCCTTTTCGTGTCAACAGCGGAGACCTTGCCGACGTAAGCGCCGATGTCGTTGATCACGTGCTTATCCTTCATCTTCACCCTCCTTATGGCGTGCGTCCTCAACGTGACGCTTAGCATTGACACAAGGTAGCCGAACACCATCGAGATAGCGCTGAAGAGGAGGAACTGCCAGAAGTAGATCTGGCCTACCAGCCACGTGGCTGTGAGGTATACTATCGCGATTGTTATTATGCCATAGCCGAGGTACGTGCCCTGGGTTATAGCCCTGTAGCGCATCCTCCTATTCTCTGAATCGAGCACCTTGCCCACAAGGTAGAGCACAAGGCTGACCGGGAAGAGTATGAGGAAGCCTTGCACCGCTGAGGCGACAAGCGTCACCGGATTCTTGGTGGAGAGCAACGTGCTGGTGTACGAGCCGTAGCCTATTATCAGGCTGAGCACGAAGAATATTATGGCGCTGGCGAAGAATACAAAGCTGAGCCGCTCTATGCTGAAGCCGAGGCCCTTGAAGGAGCTGACCAGAGAGTCCTCTATCCCGAAGCCCTTTACCAATAGGTATGTGCCTATCAATGCAGCAGGCAGCTGCCATCCGTAGTTGAAGTAGTAGCTTATCGCGAATAGGAGTATCAGCACCGCAGGTATGCCGAAGACTATCCTTGCGTAGTGCGGCTCCTTCAGCTTCTCGAATACGGTGAAGTATGCGCCTTCAACGTCTTCGGCCTGCTTCATGCGCACCATGTCCACGCTGTTCACATTGAGCCTTGTCTTTAGCATCGGAAGGACACGCATGTCGCTCATGCCGTCAGTGACAAGGACGCAGGAATCGGGCTTGAACCTGTCTATCACCATGTCGAGCTGCCTTGCTACGGCAGAATCCGCTATGTAGCCTTCCTTCTCCGCACCAGTTACGGTTGCAACAGATACGGAATGGCCTTTCTTCTTTAGATCGTCATATTTCCTTACCGCCTCGAACATAGTGTTTGCGTCCGGATCCTGCGGGTCGGCCATCGCGAGCTTAGCAGCAGCATTGAGGTTGGCATCCTTTCCTATTACCGGGCCCGCTATCCTCGCCTTCCTATAGAGGTCGTTGTCTATGTCAACAGCAAGCACAAGCAGGCGTTCTGGCATATTACCCTATAGGATTGCTGCAGAACATCATAAAAACCTTCATATTTCTTTCGTTCTGCGGAATACAACTCCTGAAAAGGGGCAACAGAACCAATATATGCCTTGGTTCTGAAACCGAAGTCAGGTGCCATGCGCAGGGATTATTCTGACACAACAGTAATAGCGCCTACGCTCAACGAAGCAGAGAATATAGGCGCTTTCATAAGCGAGCTGATAGGAAGGTATCATGGGATAAGGGTCATCGTTCCTGACGATGGCTCCGCAGACAGCACCGCCTGGATAGTAAAAAGGGCAGCAAAAAGGAATCCGCGCGTAGTGTTCCTTGATAGGTCGGGCAAGGATGTTCACGGAGTGACCGCAAGCATACTCGATTCGGCAATGCTGGTCAGGACGCCGAAGATCGTCTCGATGGATGCCGATTTCCAGCACCCCATCGACAAGGTGCGTGATATCTCAGAAAAACTGGCGGAGTGCGATTTTGTCATAGGGGTCAGGCGCGGGTCAAGCAAGCGCGGCTTCAAGAGAAGGATAATGTCCGTAGTGCTTGCAAAGATAGCAATGGCGATTTTTTCTATGCGTGGGAGGCAGACCTGCAGCGACATGGCATCCGGCTATTTCGGAATCAGGACAAAACTTTTAAAAGAGCTGATTTCCAATGATGAAGGCGCGTTTGTGAAGAGGGGCAACAAGACGCTGCTAGACATACTGAGGGCGGCACGCCGCCCCATGCTGATAAAGGAGGTAGAGTACCCGAATTTCCCGGAGAGGAAACGTGGCAAATCGAAATTCGCAATCAGGATAATACTCCTAGCGCTAGAATCCGCATTGAGGTAGGGCATGGCACAAAAGTGGGACAAGAAGGGAAGGATGTCGTCGGAGGCGCGCGAGCTTGGCGCAAAGGCCGCGCACACAGCAAGCTTCGTCATGATAGGGAAGTTCTCGTCCATCATATTCCTTGGCCTGGCGTTCATAGTTGTAGCCAGGCTGCTTGGCCCGGCCCAATACGGCATCTACACGCTCGCGCTGGCGGTCGCAAGCGTCACCAGCGCGCTTGGAAACCTTGGCGTGGGCACCGCTCTCAACAAGTTCATACCTGAATATGTATACAGGAAGGACAAGAATGCCATAGAGGACATACTCGCCAACTCGTTCTTCGTCACCATAATAATAGCCATAATCACCGCCGCTGTGACCATAGCGCTCAGCGGAGTCATCGCGACTGACGTCTTCCACAATTCATCCTATACGATAGTCATCGAGATCGCTGCGATTTCGATAATTTCGTCAATGCTATTCGGAACGTCGTATTCAGCGCTCCTTGGCTTCAACAAGGGGCTGTATGTCGCTGCGATAAACACCACGCAGGCTATCTTGCAGGCCGTTCTCGGGGTCACGTTCGTCCTGCTGGGGTTCGGAGCCGCAGGCCCGATAATCGGGATGATAATCGGATACACGGCAGCGTTCCTCTACTCATTGCATCTGATATACAGGAAGCACGGCCTAAGGATGGCCATCATGCCGTCCAGGAGCTCGATAAGGAAGATTTTCAACTTCTCGGTGCCGATATCCGTCTCAGGCGCAACGCTTGGAGTATCTTCTAACATTGCGTTCATAGCAGTTGGCGCGTACGCCGCTGCATCTGTTATCGGAAACATCGGAGTGGCGTCTAAGGCGAGCGGCCTCATTGACATCGTATCAGGCTCGATAAGCGTAACGCTGCTCACCATGTATTCGACCACACTGGCAAGCAGTAGGATGCGCGCAAAGATAAGCAAGTTCTACAATCACACGGTATACTATTCATTGATACTGCTTGCGCCGATGCTGCTCTTCCTCGTCGTCTTTGCGATGCCGTTCTCTTATGTAGCATTCAGCGGTGTATATGCCCTCGCGCCTCTCTTCATAGCCATCATGGCCATAGGCGCGCTGATAGGGCTTGCCGGGCAGTATGCAAACACATTGCTGATGAGCGCCAACAGGGTGCGCGACATCTTCAAGTACAATGTAATAATAAGCGTGGCAACCCTTGTATTGATACCCGTGCTTATCCCGGCATTCAAGGGCGTAGGCCTTGTTCTCCTGCTTTACCTTATAGTGCCTGTCGTCACCAACATACTCTACATAAGGAGGAGCAGGCAGCTCTTCAAGCTCGGCTTCAACATGGGCAAGCTGTACAGGATAATTGCAGCTAACGCGATAACAATGCTGCTTGTCGCCCCGCTGATGCTCTTCTGGGGCGCCAATTACATACCTTTGCTGATAACAGCCGCAATAGAGGTGATAGTTGTCTATCCGGTCGTGCTTGGCCTTGTCAAGGGAATAAACAAACGCGATGTAAGGGTAATGCGGATTATGACGGAGAATGTGCCAGTGATAAGTGCGGCTGTGCGCGGACTGCTTTCCTATGCCGCCAGGTTTACACGCTAGGCCCCCTTCGCAGCCTGCCCTATGAACTCGACAAACAATGGAGCGGGCATTTCAAGCCTAGACTTGAGCTCTGGGTGAGCCTGCGTGCCTATACCGAACGAGCCGCTCCATTCGACTATCTCAACGATGTGGTTGTTCGGGGTCGTGCCGCTTATCACCATCCCATTCCTCTCAAATATTTTCCTGTACCTGTTATTCACCTCGTACCTGTGCCTGTGGCGCTCGCTTATCGTGGTTGCCCCATATGCATCATATGCATAGGTTCCCCTTTTCAGCCTAGTGGTCCATGCGCCAAGCCTCATGTTCCCGCCCTTCTCCTTCAGATCCCTCTGCGACTCCATTATATCTATTACCTTGTACTTTGCCCGCTTGTCGAACTCAGATGAATTCGCGTTCTTTAGCGAGCACGCATATCTTGCATACTCTATCACCATCACCTGCATGCCAAGGCAGAGGCCAAGGTACGGGACCTTGTTCTCCCTGGCGAACCTCGCCGCGTTTATCATACCCTCTATACCGCGCGAGCCGAAGCCACCAGGCACGAGTATTCCGTCGGCGCTGTCGAGCTGCGCCAAGCTTCCTTTCTCAAGGTCTGTTGACTCAACCCAGTTGATTGACAGGCCCACCCTATTTTTCGCCGCCGCATGTATGAGCGCCTCCTTGACGCTCACATACGAATCTTTCAGGTCTGTGTACTTGCCAACTATAGCTATATTGAGCCTCTTTTTCGGCTGGCTGATGCTATTGACCAGGCTCTTCCACCTGTCTAGCTTATCCCTTTCAATCTTCCTCTTCGGCAGCTTCAGGTCCTCTATGAGCATGCGGTCGAATCCCTGGTTAATAAAATGAAGCGGTAGGTGGTATACCGTGCTCCTGTCTGAGTCGTCTATGACCCTCTCCTTCCTTATGCTGCTGTACAGCGCAATCTTCTCCTTTGTCTTCTCGTTTAGCGGGTCGCTGCTCCTGCACAGTATGAAGTCCGGGTTTATGCCAAGCTGCATCAACGATCTTACGCCTATCTGCGTCGGCTTTGTCTTCTGCTCCCCAACAACGTCTATCTTCGGCACATAGGTAAGGTTCACGAATACCACGTCGTTGTTCAGCGCAAGCTGCCTCATAGCCTCCACAAAGTAGCTGTTCTCTATGTCGCCGACAGTGCCGCCCACCTCTATTATCAGGACGTCGGGGCTCTCGCTCCTTGATATGCCCTTTATCGTATCAAGTATCTCGTTCGTCAGGTGCGGTATTATCTGGACATCCTCTCCAAGGTAATCGCCCCTGCGCTCCTTCGCTATGACCTTGCTGAAGAGCTTTCCGCCTGTTATCGAGAGCTTGCCGGTAAGGTCCATGTTGGAGAACCTCTCGTACATGCCGAAGTCCATGTCCACCTCGCTTTTGTCATCCAGGACGAAGACCTCGCCGTGCCTGTATGGATTCATCGTCCCGCAGTCGTAGTTCAGGTAGCCGTCGAACTTGACAGGCAGCGCCTTGTAGCCGTAGAAGCTGAGCATCTTGAGTATCGATGATGTGACTCCGCCCTTCCCGAGGCCGCTCAGCAGGGAACCAAGAATGACTATGTATTTTGTCTGCACGTAGCATTTATGCCCAACAGATTAAAAAGACTTGTGATGAACGATTGATATCACAGTGCATCGGTGATTACATGGGTGGGAGCACACGGGCATTTATTGCTGTAGACATAGAGCCTGGGGTAAGGAAGCGGCTCGCAGGGCTTGTCGCAAAGATGGAGTGCGACGCAGTCAGGCCTGTGAGAGAAGATCAAATACACATAACGCTCCTCTTCCTCGGCGACCTTGATGATACGGAGATAAAGGCGATGTCTGACGCCCTTGCAGGCATAGACGAGCAGCCCTTCAACGTGATGATGAACGGCATAGGCACATTCCGCGGCGGGGACCTCCGCATAATCTACGCGAAGATAATAGACGGTGCAGAGGAGCTCACCCGTATACACTCTGCGCTGAAAGAGAGCTCTGACGCGCTGGGCATAAAGACCGACGAAAGGGAATTCCCACCGCATGCAACGATAGCCAGGGTGAACAACCCGAGCAGCAGCGACATCTCCTACCTGCAGGGCTTCCTTGCCAACCATTCCGAGGATACGTTAGGCAATTTCACATGCAGCCAGATAAAGCTGAAAAGCAGCGTCCTCAGCGAGAAGGGTCCAACATATTCTGACATATCGGTGAAGCAGATGCCTCTGTGATTATGAGCTCTGAGACAGAGAGCGCTCGAACTGCTCCATCGTCATGCTGTTAGCAAGTTCGCCGGGCTTGTATATCCTGTCTAGCAGAAGGATATTGTAGCTCATTCCGCTGTAGATGTCTATTGCGATGTGCCTTAGCTCCTTTCCGAAAAGGTCGGCCTCGAATAGCCTCAATTTGTTCCTGGCCATGAACTCCGATATGCCGTAAAGGGGATTGGTCGCCTGGCCGTTCTGCATGCCGATTACCCTTAGCTCGAAGTTGGGCCTCTTCTGCGACTTTATGAACCTATCTAGCATTGTGCTTATCTCTTTCGTGAAGTCCATGAAGCGTGCCACAGTTATGCTCCTTGTGTTGACATCATATATGCTCATAAGCAGGTCGTATGCCAGCGATGTGGCCGCTATGTACCTCTGGTCTGTATCCTTGTAATTCTCCCTTGTAATGAGATTGTTTACCCTCATGTACGTGCAGTTGGAATAGGCATTGAGCTTTGATTTCGATATGTGGGGCCGCTTCTTGAACGCCCTTGTATAAACATCTGCGCCGAAGCCCCTGCCGCGCAGCTCCGCAAGGAAGAGGTTTTCGAAAGTCACTCACGCACCCTATAGCGATTCCTGCTATACATTTATATATATTGTCGTGGCAAACCTATTAGCTATTTGTAATTGCTTTGCGGTTCAGTGAGCTCTATGAAAATCGACATTCTAGAAGACAAAGGCAACACTTTCAGGTTCGTCTTGAAGGAATCGACCAACGCGTATGCCAATGCCATAAAGAGGACGGCCACAGGCAGCGTCCCCGCCTTTGCAATAGACAAGATAACCTTCTACGAGAATTCTAGTGCTATATTCGATGAGTATATAGCGCACAGGATCGGCCTTGTCCCGATAAACACGCCGTTGAAGGGCTACAAAGACGATGACGAGATACTCTTCACGATGGATGAGACAGGGCCGAAGACGGTCTATTCAAGGGATCTGAGCTCGTCGGACAAGGAGGTCAAGGTCGCGAACGGTAATATTCCCATAATAAAGCTTGCGGAGGACCAGAAGGTCAGGATAGAGGCGAAGGCCAGGATGGGCACAGGTATGGAGCACGCAAAGTTCCAGCCTGGCCTTGTAGCTTACGAGCAGAAGGACGATGACAAGTTCGAGTTTTACGTTGAGTCGTTTGGCCAGATACCGCCGAGGCAAATAATTAATAAGGCTTTCGATGTGATAGAAGAGCGCCTTCAGGAGCTCGCCTCGAAAGTCAAGAAGCTTTAGGCGGAGGTGGCAGAGCTTGGCCAAATGCGCAGGACTGAGGCTCCTGTGTCTTCAGTGACTGCTAGGGTTCAAATCCCTACCTCCGCAAAGATGGTAAATGGGAGCAAATGATAACATTTACTATCAAACACATACGTTTTCATATCGCAATCTACGTCGGAATATCGGCCCGGATGCAAAGGCTTATAAATCTGTGAATTCACATATATTATGTGAGTTCATGCCAAACCTAACCATATCAGTTTCGGAACAGCTATACAAGACAATAAAGCAACATAAACAGATCAGGTGGAGTGAAGTGGCCAGGAGAGCGATGGTGCTATACGCTCAAAAGCTTGCCCTGATTGATAAGCTGACTGAGAAGTCAGAACTAACAGAAGAAGACGCTGTAAGGATAGGCAGGAAGATCAACAGGGGCATAGCAAAAAGGCATGGACTATGAAAGTTGTTGTGGACGCCAATGTTGTGATAGCAGCGCTGGCCAGGCAATCAATAACGAAAGAGGTTCTCCTTTATCCTTTCATAGACTACTATTCACCAGAATTCCTTTTTGAGGAGCTAAAGGAGCACGAAGACGAGATAATAGCGAAGATGCATACAGACAATGATGGCTATCGGAAGGCTTTGGGCATCATTACGAAGAAGATAAAGATCGTGCGTAAAGCCGCTTATTCTCAATATCTGAATCAGGCCCGCGAGATAATAGGTGTGGTAGATAAAGATGATGCACCCTACATCGCTGTTGCTTTGTGCATAGGAGCTGATGGTGTTTGGAGCTATGATCCGCACTTCAAGCAGCAAAAAGCTATAAAGCTATTTTCGACTGGCGAGCTTCTTCGCATGGTAAAGAAAGGGGCCTAACCACTATCACTCCTGACCCCACTCGCTATTAAACCATATCAGTTACTAGCGCTTATCATTGATCATCTACGTTTCCGCACCGCACTTCACGTCGGAATATCGGCTATTAAGCTGTCCAGGTCCTTAACAGATATCCACAGGGCATAGTCCGCATAATACGCAAACTTTATATCCTTTACCGAGAGATAGCTAAAGCACCACATTCCCTATTAAGGCGCACCAATTATCGGTGTTTGCCTTCGAATGTATGTGTTTTCGCATCCCAATTTAC
>CAZCIA010000007.1:19439-22028 GCA_964498845.1 Microcaldota archaeon | reverse complement strand
TAATAGACTTCGGGCTTGCCGATACAACAAGATCGATAGAGGAGAAGGCGCTTGACATACTCCTGATGAAGAGAGCGCTTCCTACAGCTCTCTTTGCGATTTTCCTGAGCGGGTATAGGAAGGGCTCCAACGACCATGCACAGATACTTAAGCGCCTTGCAGGGATAGAGAGGCGTGGCAGATACCAGACCAGGACACTCAACGCAAGGTAATCAGAACATTGCCGGGGTTTGCATATTGTATGTAAAGGTCTCCAGCTGCGGCGCCATTTCTTGCGTGCTTTCCTCGGTCGTCTTGGAGTTCACCGCGAACCTCAGGCTTATCAACCCCGCAAGAACCAGCGCGCTTATTATGATCCCGTATATGGAGAAGTTCGTTATGTAGATGTAGCTGAAGAATATGAAGCTTATAGAGCCCGAGAATATGCTCAGCCAGTAGCCCTTCCTTGACTGTGCAAATATCAGGAGTCCTCCTATGAAGACGAAGAGCAGTATGAGGAGGCCTATGAGAAGGGTTACATACGTTATGTTTATGCTCTTTATAAAATTGCTAAGCAGGAAGGTCTGAATACCTGTGTGAATCGCATTAACGCCTATGTATATGAGGAAGCTGTTGACGAAGTATATGTAGACTAGCATCGTTAGCAGGAATGCGCTTGCCGATACCATACTTATCTTATTGTAGCCGAATGTGAGCTGCGGCCTCTCTGATATCGTAGCTGCATCTATGTCCTCAAGGCAGTAGTACTTGTTGTTGTATTCCGACACGTCTTCATAGCAGAATGGCTTGTGGCAGGTGTAGCACACTGAATATGCCGGCCTCCATGGGTGCCATTCGCAGAAAAGGCCTTTGGCGGCGTACCTGCTCTCGGCCCTGAAGTCCTCCTTCTTCTGCTTTTTGGGCTTCGCCGTTTTCTTTGGTTTTGCCTTGACAGGCTGCTCTGCAGCGACAGGTTCGGGCAGGGGTGTGACCACTTCTTCAGGAACCTCTTCAGGCTGCGGTGCTGGAGGCTGCGCCTCTGGAGCAGCCTTCTTCTCACGCATCTTGAAGATGAGCAAGTCCTCCTTCTCTACCATTTCAGAACCTTTTTGCACGCTCGATAGCCTGGCGTTTTTTCTTCTCGAATATGCCCCTGTGCTTCGCACAGCTTATGCAGTAAAAAACCTTCCTTCTCTCGAAGAACCTAACGTCGTTGGCGGTTTTGAGCTCTGTGCTGAACCTTATCGCCTTCTCATCGATGACCGCTTTGTTCCTCGGCACCCTCCTGCCGCACGACTCGCAGACGACCATCGTGTCTCTTCCTCTCAACTGAACACCTTTGTTACCTATTCTACGCAAAGCTTAATAACTGTTTATGGAATTTATTATCGGAATTGGGGGCTCCGATGAAGGTATATTTGGCATCCGATCAGAAGGAACTGTACATACGCATAGCAAACATAATCAGCAGGAGCGGCAGCACCTGCATAATGAGCGATGAGGATTCCGACGATTACATGGCGCTTTTAAAGGACGTAAGGAGCTCAATGTCAGGCTATGACATCTCGATACTTATTTCCAAAGAGCCTATGAAAGCTTCTATAGAGGCCAACAGGATGGGCGGCGTAAGGGCAGCGGTCTGCAAGGACACGGAAGATGCCCAGGCAGCGATAGAAGCGAAGAGCAACCTGATAATACTAGATGCCACGAAGGTCTATAGGATGGACACACGCGGGATAGTGAGGAGCATAGAGGACTCTTTGGAGAGCCCTGAGCCTAAGCAGAAGTATATAGAGGAAGCGCCAGCGCCAAAGAAGGAAAAGGTCCAACAGGCGCAGCGCGATGCGCCTACAAGAAGCGAAGGGAGAGGCGTAGGCAATGTATTCGGGTCGATAAGAGGGGCGTTGGGGATGGGCGACTCCGAAAAGGAGGAACCGATGCAAAAGAAGTTTGAGAAACCAATAAAGGTCAAGGTTCCTGATGAGCCTGCGCCGAGGAAGAAGGGCAAGGGCGGCTTCCTCGGCTCGCTGAAGGACACGTTCGGTGTTGAGTGATGGTGTCCGAGTGCGACAGGATGATGAAAATTGCGATACCAGCAGTAAGGATAGCTGTGGCAAAGTCGCTCAACAGATTTGGAATGAGCCAATCAGAAATAGCAAAAAGGCTTGGCGTGGCACAAGCCGCAGTGAGCAAGTATCTTAGCACTAAGTACTCGAAAAGGATATCCGATATAGAAAAATTTGTAGAATCAAGAGGCCTGCAGAAAGGTATAGTCAATCTCATAACGGCCAACAGGGGAGATGCTAGGGTGCAGGAGAAGATAGACCAGATAGCTTCGGGCATCTATCTGATGAAAAGTGCAATCAAACTATCTAAATAGCTTTTTGTAGAACGCTGTCCTTTTTCTTTTGTCGTATTTTATCTCTGCCAAGTAGGATACCGAATTTCTTAAACGCTCCGTTATCTCTTTGAGGAATCGGTCCAAGTTCACAGTAATGACCTCTATTTCCTCACCAGAATCAAGACGTGGCTCTCCTGCTTTTCTGCAGTCCTTCGCGATGTACCAATAGAGATCCCATGCTATCTTCTTGGTTGTCGAACCTTCTACGC
>CAZCIA010000007.1:0-19339 GCA_964498845.1 Microcaldota archaeon | reverse complement strand
GCGATGTACCAATAGAGATCCCATGCTATCTTCTTGGTTGTCGAACCTTCTACGCTGAACAGCCTCCAGTTGTCTGACGTGTAACCTGTCTCTTCTAATAGCTCTCTTTTTGCGGCGTGTAATGGCGTTTCATTTGCATTTATCACCCCTCCAGGAAGCGATACGTATGCTTTTGATACGCTTGGTTGCCTTTCTCTGACAAGTATTATCCTTTTCTCTAGCGTTGCAATCACCTGGACCGCATCAGGGCATATCACCTTCTCAAATAGCTGATAGCTGCCATCAAACATCCTCTGCCTCCATCTATAGATCTTGAATACTTCGCTTTTGAAAACTAGCTTTGCATTCTTAGGTATGGTCTGTGTTACGCCCTTCAACACATCCCCTATTTTCTTTTTTTGAACATAAGGATCTCGCTGCCTGCATTCTCTATCTGGATCCTTGCGGTATCCTGCTTTTTCCTGAAGCCGCTTAATACCGCTTCAGCAAATCTCAGCCTTCTTGTGGAATCGTATATCCTTTTCATTGTGTCGAAGTACCACTCCGCTTCCTTGACCTTGCCCGACCTGAGTGCCTCGAGTATTTCACGCTTGAGCTCACCCTCAACGTCCATGAGCCCCATGAGATAGGCCTCGCCGCCGACGCCCACGCTCTTCTCTGTGGACACCTTCCTCTTCGTCTTTATGTCAACGAATACGTATGCCTCGGCATATTCCTGGTACGCCTGCAGTGTGTTGTACCTGAACTGCTGGTCGATTTTCTGCAGCTTTTTCACAGTGCCTGCCATAGCGCAGAGCCTGTCGAGCGCTTTCTTCTTCTCGTCGTTATGCATCAGCGTTATAGTTTGACCAGCATCGCGTATCAGCTCCCTTGATAGCTGCATCACATTGTCGAAGCTTGCCTGCTTCTTTATAAGTCCATTAGATATTTTTTCTATGTCATCGTCTAGCTCTTTCATGCCATCATACCCTGTTTATCCTTGCGTGATGAAAGAGGTACTGCTGGGCATATCCCTGATAGCCGTCCCACCTCCTTTTCGCAAATTCCTGTATCTCACCGAGCTTCTTCTTCCTGCCTTTGAAGTATATCTTCTCCATAGTCCTTTTTACATGCACGTCTATCGGAAAGGCATTCAGGTTCCCGTAACCCATCAGGGCTATGCAGTCGGCTACCTTGTCGCCTACGCCATCTATCTGCATGAGTTCCGCCTTCAGCTTCTCATACTTGTAAGCTGGCAGCGTTCCAAGTTTTATGTTGTTGGTGCAGTATTCTGCAGCCTTCTTTATGTACTTTGCACGGAACCCTGCGCCCAATTCAGCGAAGTCCTTCTCTGTACCTTTCATGAGGTCTGCGCTGGTGGGAAAGCTCTTCGCCACCACCCTGCCTGCTGAATCTAATATTTCTGCGCCGAACCTCTGCACTATATTCTTTGTTATAAGGCGTATGCGCTTGACGTTGTTGAACTGCGATATTATGAATACAAGCGTAGTCTCCCACGGGTCGTTCAGCGTTAGCCTCATTCCCTTGTATGATTCAATCGTCTTGGCGATGTAATCGTCGGTGTTTATTTTCCTGTATATCTTCTTCATGCCATCATCCAGCCTAAACCTCCTTCTGACCTCGCCCTTTGCAGCTTCTCCATGCCTGCTAACTATGTGTAGAGTACCCTTAACATCACTGCCGGAATGCATCAGATTTATCATAGTGCTGTTGTATGGATAGGCGAGTGTGTCGCTCGTCTCATTGTAGTCGGCGTAGAAGGTCAGCGGCTGCGCGCTCTCGAACGTGTGCTTTAGGCTGAAGGTCGAGACCTCTATGCTAGGCACAGGCAAGCTTTCCAAAATACCCCCTTTACTCGTATGCTTTAATCAGAAACTCAGGTAGTGCGTCGACCTTTATCCTCGACTGGGACTTGTCATCGCGATTCCTTATAGTCACGGTGTTGTATTCCTTGTCATTCTTGTCAACGCTCTTGAAATCTACGGTTATGCAGTACGGTGTTCCGATATCGTCCATCCTCGCATACCTCCTGCCTATTGATCCGGCGTAATCGGCAATGACCTTGAACCCTCCTTTAAGCATATTGTATATCTTTTCGGCAATGGCGTCAAGCTTCTCATCCTTTTGCAATGGAAATACAGCCGCTTGGTATGGCGCAAGCGCCTTTGGCAGCATCAGCACGCTTCTTTCGTTCTCTTTCTTGTAGAACACATCGAGAAGCATCCATAGATTCCTATCGATGCCGAAACTCAATTCCAGCACGTGCGGCATCACCTTCTTTCCTTCTACAGTTACGGACATGTCCTGGTTTGATCCCTTTGTGTGCGAGCTAAGATCGTAATCGCCCCTATAGTGCAGGCCTCCAACCTCACGGAAGCCGCCCCAACTTTCTATGTCGACCTCTATGTCCATATGAACCTTGTTGTAGAATGCCTTCTCGTCGCCGCCCTTCTCCAGGAACCTGAATTTCTCCTTAGGGACCCCCATGATCTCGGTGTAGAACCTTTCTATCAGTGCCATATGCTGCGCATAAAATTCCGGTATGTCGTACTTCTTCGCCACATCCTGTGAGGTAAGCTGCTGCGTCTTCTTGTCGCTGTATGTGACAACCGTGAACTTCCTCTTTAATAGCTCTTTCATGTCAGGCTTCCACGTCTCCGGATCGAAGAATATCTGGAGCTCTGCTTGGGTAAGCTCCCTCATCCTAAATAAGCCTTGCCTCGGCGATATCTCGTTCCTGTATGCTTTTCCTATTATTGCGAGGCCCAACGGCAATGCCTTCCTTAATGTGTTAAACTCCTGGAAGAAGTTGAGGTATGCCGATTGCGCGGTCTCAGGCCTCAGGTAACCCTTATCTGCCTTCTCAGGGCCCAGACTAACTCCAATCATCATGTTGAAGGATTTGGACTTTCCGAGCTCTCCGCCGCATTTTGGGCACTTTATCTTGTTCTTCATTATCAGGCCGTCCATCTCTTCAGGTTGCGCGCCTTCAGACACGTCTACCTTCTTATCTGATAGTATTACATCTGTGCGGAAATAGGTCTTGCACTTTGTGCAGCCGACCAGCACGTCGTTGAACCTGGATGAATGGCCTGAAGCTATGAGCGGCTTCTCCGGTAGCATGTTCGACCCGTCTATAAGGTGATAATCCTGGTTCTGGTCCACGAAATAGGAGAGCCACAGTCCCTCGAATCTCCTTTTAAGCAGTGCTCCGAGGTGCCCATAATCAAACAGGCCTGCTGCACCACCGTATATCTCGGCACTAGGCCAAAAGAAGCCCTTGCTCTTCGCATATGCCAGAAGTTCCTCTATCTTCATGTGACCATTATACACTCTGTTACATCATTATAAAAATAGTGCACTATCTCGGCTTGAGCACGTACATGCTGTATTTGTCGACGTCTATGTACTTGCTGCAGTATGCCCTCGCTCCATCAAGCGTGACCCTGCCTATCAGCTCCGGCATCCTTTCCGGGAGCCTTGCATCGCCCTCCACAAGCTTAGATATGGTGCCCCAGATTGACATGTCGAGCGACCTTTCCCTTGCTATCATGTAGCCTATGCGCAGCTCATTTTTCACCGTGTCCATCTCTTTCTTCCTTATCTCCCCGTCCTGCAGCTTCTCGAACTCCCTGAGCATGACCTCTTCGGCTTTCTGCAGGTTCCTCTGCTCCACACCAGCCTCTGCACCTATGAAACCGTAGGTTGAATAAGTGTAAGACTTGGCAAATGGTTCGTATGATAAGCCACGCTTCTCCCTGACCTCCTCAAAGAGCCTGTGCTGGAGCAGCCTCTCCACCACAAGCGACGAGAGATATTCAGAGAACTTTGACTTCTGGAATTCAGCCGTCTTGAATCCGATACCTATCCTTGTCTGTTTTACCCCTCTTCTCGTTATTATCATAGTAGTCCTCTCCTGCCTCTCCCTAGAGGTGTGCCTGACCAGCTTTTTTGTCTGCTTGCGGAAAGGGCCGAAGTATTTCCTTGCCAGCTTCATCCCCGTACCTGCGCTTATCCCTCCGTACATCGAGAGCACCATGTTGCCCGGTCCATAGTAACTATTGTAGACGCGCATCAGATCATCTCTTCTCATCTCTCGCGTGTCGCGCGCATTCTCTATAGATGTGTTCCTTGCAGGGTGCCTCTTGAAGAGAACCTTCGGAAGGTATCCGTTTGACATATCGGATGATGCCGGATTGTCATGGAATATAAGTATCTCGTTGACTATGGGCCCCTTCTCCATTACGAATTCCTTCTCTGGCAGTGTGGAATTGCGCATCATGTCTGACAGTATCTCCAGCGCCTTGTTCAGGTAGCCCTTGTACGCCGTCATTATGTAGACCGTATATTCCGAATCGGTGAAAGCGTTCTTGTCTATTCCAAAGCGTTTAGTCTCTTCCTCTATCTCCTTCCATGTCCTCCTCTTTGTTCCCTTGAAGAGCATGTGCTCCATGTAGTGCGATACGCCTATCTTTCTAGGCAGGTCGTCGACAAAGCCGTATTCCACGCCCAGGGATATCCCAACTGTCTGGAGGCTTGCCGCAGGCGACACTATTACCTTCATACCATTGTCAAGGTGGCCTTGGTGGGTATGCATGCTTTATTTTCTGGTTTAGATTTATTAAAGCCTGCGAATTAGGCACGCAATTGCAGGAAACGCACCGACGGCCTAGCCGTAGGCACGAGGCACTGAAGGCGTCTCATTGCGTAACCCTTTTTATTCGTTCCCGTGAAAGCTATAGCGGTATTATGCCTAGGGAGGGGTTTGAGGAGATAAGGGAGCGAATGCTCAAGAGCGCAAAGGAGGGGATAAAGAGCGCCTACCAGAGCGAGGAGTATGCACTGATGCAGGCCGTGAACGCCTACATAGAGACCAACAGGTCGTACAACCTGGCGTATGAGAGGCTTAGCGAATGGTTTGGGATATACCTACCGGAAGTCAGGATGGCCAACCCTGAGACGCTTGCGAAGCTGGTAATGGCGGTGAAAAACAAGGGTAAGGACAAGGATTCAATACAGGAAGCTATAAAGGAGAGCGGGCGTGCCGAAGAGGTTTACAAGAAACTGATGTCGACGATAGGACGTGAGATGCAGAGCGAGGAGGGCAGCGCCATATCGGACTTCGCGCAGATGACCGTGCGCATGTCAGAGTCGCTGAAAGGACTTGATTCATATATAAAGACGGCAGCTACAAGGATAATGCCGAACACAGTATACCTGACTGATCACATGATAGCCGCAGAGCTGCTAAGCAGGGCGGGATCTATGGAGAGGCTTGCAACCATGCCAGCCGGCACTGTTCAACTTCTTGGCGCGGAGAAGGCGTTGTTCAAGCACATAAAGTTCGGGAGCAGGCCCCCAAAGTATGGGATACTGTTCAAATTCCCGGAAATCACTAATGCGCAGAGAGAGATACGCGGAAGGATTGCCAGGGTATACGCTACAAAGATATGCATTGCGCTTAAGGCGGACCACTTCTCCAAGAACTTCATCGCCGAGAAGCTGAAGAAGGACTTGGATGAGAGCATAAAGAGGATAAAGGAGAAACCGATAAAGCCGAAGAAGGAAGCGCCAGATAGGGGCTTCGAGAAAAAGGGCTTCCAGAGGAGGATGGGAGGGCGCGGCTTCCAACGAAGGAAGGGTGGCTGGAAATCTAATTACGGAAAGAATGTCTGAGATAAACACCAAAAATGTGTTAGAAAAGCTGGCTGACAACTTTTGAAAGAAAGTAAAATTCAAAGCAGAAAGTATTTAAATGCTTTCGATTCGCCTTAACTCTAGTAAAGGTGAAAATGCATGCCAGATAATGGTAATCCAATAGCACCGAAGCCTGATGTGGAGATGCAGGTAGAGCAGAACATAGTTAACAACATAAACAACGTCAGGCCGAGCGTCCAGGACCCGACCCAGAAGGACAGCATGGATCCAATCCTTGCTGTTTATCACAGATCTATGGAAGAGATAGAGAAGATGCCTGTGATAGAGAAGACGATGACTGTGTGCCCGGAGTGCAAGCTCATCATCAATGGGATAATTTACAAGGACGGCGACAACGTAATGATCAGGAAGTACTGTCCTGAGCATAACTGGACGATAGAGAAGTATTGGGAAGACTATGACATGTACATGAAGATGAAGCGTTACAATTACTATGGGAGGGGGTTCGATAATCCTAATTACATAAGCGACACAAAGGGTGCAAACTGCCCGTTTGATTGCGGAATGTGCGAGAGGCACAAATCGCACACAGGACTAGCAAACGTTGTGGTGACGAACAGGTGCCACCTGTCATGCTGGTACTGCTTCTTCTATGCAAAGGAGGGAGAGGCGATCTACGAACCAAGCCTGGCAGAGCTCGACAAGATATTCAGGAACCTGAGGGCCCAGAAGCCCATACCTGCAAACGCAATACAGATAACAGGCGGAGAGCCTACAATGGCGCCTGACATAATTGGGATAATACAAAAGGCCAAGGAGGCTGGCTTCGACCAGATACAGTTGAACACGACAGGAATAAACCTGGGACTTAATCCAGACCTTGCAGTAAAGCTCAGGCATGCTGGTGTGAGCACGCTGTACATGAGCTTCGACGGGGTCAGTCCGCGCGCAAACCCAAAGAACCACTGGGAGACACCGCTGGCATTGAAGGCAGCTAGAAAGGCTGGCATCGGCGTTGTGCTAGTGCCCACGCTGATAAGGACGATAAACGATCATGAACTAGGTGCGATGATAAACTTCGCGCTCAATAATTCGGACATTGTGAAGGCAATAAACTTCCAGCCGGTCTCGCTTGTAGGAAGGATGCCCTCAAGACTGAGGGAGAAGCAGAGGATTACAATACCAGGTGCTATCAAGCTGATTGAGGAGCAGACCAATGGAGTGATCGGAAAGGATGCGTGGTTCTCCGTACCGTACGTAGGCGGAATAAACAAGTTCATTGAAGCGCTAACTGGTGAATACAAGTATGACCTGTCTATACACTTCGCCTGTGGGGCGGGCAGCTACCTGTTCATAGATACCGATAATAAGATAGTACCGCTCACAAAGTTCGTAGACGCGCAGGGCCTTCTTGAGCACCTGCAAAGGGCCGTAGATGAGATGCAGGGTAAATCCAGGACCACAAGGAAGCTGGTCGCGGTCAAGGCCCTGCTTGGTTTGAACAGGTACATAGACAAGCAGTACCAGCCGAAATCTGTGAACTTCTCAAAGCTGCTCCTTTCCATACTGACGAAGCACGACTTCGCATCAATGGGCAAGCTGCAGATGAAGAGCATGTTCATAGGGATGATGCACTTCCAGGACGAATACACTTACGACATACACAGGGTTGAAAAGTGCGACATACACTATGCGCAGCCAAACGGCGAGGTTATGCCTTTCTGCTCGTTCAACGTGTTCCCGGAGATGTACCGTGACAAGGTGCAGAGGCAGTACAGCATGCCTGCCATCGAATGGGAGAAGACCCACCCGAACTGGGCATATGCAAAGGATAAGTACACAAGGAACATAAAGGAACTCGAGGCAAGCCCTGAATACATAAACACATACGGCAAGATGGTAGACTACTTCGCAATGCCTGTCAATGGCGGCAAAGGCCTAGCAAACTTCTCGAATGTTAAGCCAAAGATAACGCAGCAGGTTGTCCAGAAGGTTTCAGGTGCAACTGCAGATATATCAAATGGCGTGCCTGTTGAGGAATCCGGAGATTCATGCGGGTGCGGAAGGAGCGCAGAAGAGGAAGAAGAATCAGGAGGCTGTGGGTGCGGCGGGCATGCAGCTGATTAAGGGTCCTTGAAATGGACAGACGAGACACACCATCTGTGAGCAAGTACAAAGAAGACCTTGAGCGGGAGCGCCAGATGGGAAACGTCGAAGACGATTACATAACGGACGAGCATGGTAATAAGTACAGGATGCCGTACAGGATGATAAAAGAGGTAGTTTTCTCTGGATTGAGCCAGAATGAGATGGTGGACCCGCAGCACGCCGCACGTCTCCAGTACAGGCTCTCGATAATGGACCCGATAATAAAGGCGTCGGTCAACTTCGCAAAGGCCAGGATAACCGTGATATACAACCCTAGAGGCGCTAAGAACAGGAGGGAGCAGATAAGCCAGCAGGAGCTCATGAATGTGCTTGCAAAGGAGGGCGTGCATGTAGATGCAAATAAGATATCAGAAAGGGATTACGATTACGTGAAGGAGTTCTATTCCTATGCGTACTTCTCGCCAAGGATAAGGGAGCACCCTCCTTACGGGTACACCAAGGAGGAATGGGCAAAGATGAGGAACGGCTGGGACGAGAAGATGAGGCAAATGTCAGAAGAGAAACTTGTGAAGTTCCACGACTGGCAGAAGGAATATGCGGCAAGCATGGCGGAGGAGGCCAACCCTACGCTTGATGATAAGAAGCTCACGCTCAAGGACAGGATTCTTGGCAGGAAGAAAGGACCTGCATCTAAGAAGGGCGGCGAGAAGGGTTTCTGGTTCCACGGAGTCTGATTCTGCCCTTTTGGGCCCGCTGCGTCTGTAGAAAAACATTATATATCTTAACGTTCAGATGTGCCAAGCAGTGTTTAGATGCTTGGGGGCCCAATCTTCGCGAGTAGCAGGATAATCCACAAGCCTTATTGCGGCAAGGACGAATACCTGGTTCGCCTGGACGCATCAGGCAAGCCTAGCGTTGAGCAGATATCAGGTATTATAGAGACCAAAAGCCCCATATACGCAAACCACGCCAACAAGGATTGGGCATACATATGCTACGCATTTGAGTCTGAACTCATAGGACACATATTCGAAACTATGCCAATAGTGAACATCCAACGCGTACAGTTCAAGTACTCGTTTAACATGATGGTTAAGGACGCTGAATTGCTTCGCACAGCAGGGGAGGTGTTGCCTAGAGGGAATAAGCGCACCCCATACACCGAGGAGATATTTATCGATAAGGTAGTTGCTGCTGCATTCCACATCAAAGAGAGCCAGCGGCTGCTCCTCAAGAACGACCTGCTCTTCAAACCAGCGTATAGATAACTTGGCTCTATATAGCTGGCTTTGGTGCTCTGCTAAGCACCTGCGTCGTTCAATACAATCTCAGCAGCGACAGCCGGCTCCTCGATCTTGAAACTTTTCAGTACCTCTGGGTGAACCTCACCGAAAACGGCTGACACTCTTCCATCAACAGTGACCTTTGCACACCTTCCAGGTATGAAGGCCGCATCCTCATGACCTTCTATCTTGAAATCTTTGCCCATCTGCTTAAATACTGCTTCTGCGGTACTCTTGGCTTCTGAGAAGTTAGCCTTTGAATGAGTGCTAACAAATCCGAGCTTTATGCTGTTCCTGGCAACGCCGTTCCTCATCGTGAATGTGTTCCCTATCTCGAATAGTCTTTGTGGCATGGTTGCATTCACAGACGCTGCGATGTCCTGCATCAGGCTTGGCAGCACAGAGGTGCGCAGCATCGTTATCGATGATGTCTTTGAATCGGCTATTGTAACATATTCATCTGTGTTTGCCTTTGCCCGCATGCTCTGGAAGTTCACCTCCTCGCTGGTGAGCATGCTGTTTATTGCTTCGGTGTAACCCAGCCCGACCATCATGTAAGCCATCTTGTTCTCGTAGTCCGCGTTCTGGTCTGACATGCCTGACGAGACGCCGGATACCGCCAGCGGCATTATCCTGTCATAGCCGTAGGCTATCGCTATGTCCTCTATGACATCCTGCTCGTTCAGCACGTCTACCCTGTACGGAGGCACATAAAACAGTACATTGCCACCATACTTTGCAGCCGTATAGCCCATCCTGTTTGCAAAGTCTATGACATTATGCCTTCCGGTGACTATTCCGATCGTACTGTCTGCCTTACTCATGCCCACCTTGATCTCCCTGTACTCCAAATTTGGAGTGGTCTCCTTCTTGCTCCCATAATTCACCTTGACTGGATACACGTCTGCGCCCAGGTCTATGAAGGAGCAGGCCATGACGGCCGCTGCATTTATTATCGCGGTGTTGGATGTGCCAGCTATGTCTATGAACAGCTCCTTTGTTTTCTCTGTCACCTTCGTCTCTTCGCAGTTCGTTATTGGAATTAGGGCGATCGTCTTTGATTCGTCTTTCAGCACAGGATAGAGCACACTCTTGCTTCCGTAGTTTGGCACCGTATCCTGATATGTTATCCCTTTTGCATTCTCCTTCATTATACTGTCGAAGTTCGTCTGCCGCGATGATCCTAGCGGGGTGATGCTGCCGCTTGATGCAGCGGTATATTTGAGATTGCCATCTATCGCGCCGAGGTTGTGCAGGCCTATCGCAAGTTTCCTCCTCTTCCTGCCGTATGTATCTGCGAACTTCTCCGTGAAGTTTATCAGGTAGCGGAGGCGGTTGCCTGACATATCAGCATTCTTCACCACCATGCCAGCTATGTACGGCCTGACCTTGCTTATCTGGCCTGTAACCGCTATGGTCATTGCTGGTTGATTGGTTATTCTGTAGAACTTGTCTGCAGGCTTCTTCCTGCCAGTAAAGTTCACGATAGCCCTATACAGACCTACAATGTCCTGCAGGTCCGGCCTGTTCGGCGTTATGTTGAGCTTTATCTCCTTGCCAGATACCTCTTCGACCTCCACTCCCATTGAGGTTACCACGTCCTCCAGTTTGTGCTTGCTGGCGTTAGCCCTTTGCAGATCCTTCACATCGAAAGAGACGATTGCCATAGTCACACCTTCAGGTTGCCCCTGGAGCGCAGCCAAGCCATGTCATTCTTGTATAGCTGCGGTAAAGTTTCCACTCCGAATACGCTCTTGTTGAGCAGCAGTCTATCTGCTCCGCCACCCCATGCAAGCACCGTCTTGTTTAGACCCACCGCCTTTGTTATCTCCTTGCGTATTATTCCTCCGCCGCACAGCTCTACGTAGTCGTTGCGCTCCTTGTCGAAGTAGAAGACCTCGAGGCTGGGCTCGGTGAACGGGAAGTATGATGGTCTTATATGTATGTCATTTAAGCCAAGACGCTCGTAGAAACTCCTGAGCGTGTATATAAGATTAGCTAGTGTGAGATTATCGCCCACCATTATGCCATCGTACATGCGTATCTCCGCAAGGTGCTTGTAGTCCATACTCTCGTTCCTGAATACCGGCCCTATTGAAAATATCTTTGTAGGATAACTCGCCTGCATCACCTTGGCTAGCCTCTTCATCTGCCTCCCCGAGACGCTTGTTGTATGCGTCCTCAGTACGGCTTTACTTGCGAGTTCCTGCCTCCAGTCCTCCTTCCAGCCAGTCAGATGCATCTCCTTTACCCGTCTCATGAGCTCTATGTCCTCTATGCTCAGCTCTTTCGGATTGGACAGGAAGAAGGTGTCCTGCATGTCCCTGGTCGGGTGGTCCTGAGGCGAGAAGAGTACGTCGAAGTTCCAGAACGCGCTTTCGATTATCGGCCCTGATACCTCTATGAACCCCATCTCGAACCATGCGCTCCTTATCCTATTCATGAATTCCCTGACAGGATGGATTCTAGCAGGGTAGGATGTATCTGAAGGGGCGTTGACATCGTATGGCTTGAACCGCCTGCGCTTCCATTCTTCGCCTTTTATGAGCTCCTTGGTCAGTATGCCTATTCCCGGCTCTGCCGGCTCCTTTGCCAGCAGGCCCTCTCCGACCTTTGTTATTGATACACCATCGATGACGGACCTGTCTCTTATCTCTATAAGCCCGCGCTTGGAGAGCGTTTTCATTATGTCGCCGGACCTGTCAAGCGCCTCCGCCGCCTCCCTGCTTGATGGAGATGCCAACTTTACCATCGTTGTCCTTGCCGCATATTCCTTTTCTCCTTTTGCTGCCTTTGCCCCATCCTGCGTCAATGATATGATATTTCCACTGACCGTTATCCAACCGTTGCGCTTCGCCCAGCTCAACCCTATCTGGTCCTTTATGCTTGATACCTTTTCTTTTTTCTTGGGCAGAAGCGCCCTTACTAGTGCCTCTTCTGGAAACCCCTTCGCGTACCTTTTTCCCTCATCGCTGATTCTAATCTCCTTTGCTATGCGTTTTTTTATAGATACGGCTCCCTTCTTCGACAGTGACTCCAACGTCCACAGCACAGAGTCCCTGCCCAGTCCAGTGCCCTTTTCTATGTCATCCATCGATGCTCCGCTACTTTTCGCGATGAATCCAAGCAGCTTTGCCTCATATTCATGCAAGAATGATCACTTCTCAATCTTTAGATACGTGTAAAGGATGAAGAAGAACACGACCAGGATTATTATTACGTATGTGAAGAAGCCAAAGAAGAGGTACGCAGATGAGAAGAATGAGAGAACCTCGTCAGGTATGCTCTGCTGTGTCGTGAACGTAAGCGCGAACTTTGAGAGCGGCTCCTGGTAGTACCAGGATAGTGTTGTAATGTTAGCAAAATTGCTTCCAGATAGCGCTGGGAAGTCAGGTGGGGGGTACACGTTCATTATGGTTGCGTTGCGCGGAAGCACTATCGTCAGCGTGGTGTTAGGGTTCAGTGTCTGTCCGTTGGTGCTGTGCTCGAAGTTGAATACGTCGTCTTTGAAAGAATAGGAGAATACCCTGGGTGCGAGTTCGCTCACGCTGGTGACATTATTCACCCCATAGGTTACTACCACATCGGCATACTGCTGCCCGGTTATCGATGTGGTAAGCGGCCCTGGGTACAGCTTGAAGTCGTACACTCCTGTTTTTAGGTTTATTATGTGCTGCGTCAGCACAATGCCTATGGTGGACTGCCAGTTGCTTAGCGTCAGGTTCAGCGCCGACCTGTCGGCCTGGTACTGGGTTATCGACATGTTCGTTATGTAAACCGTAAAGGTCTCACTCACGCTTGCTGTCGTGTTGGTATTGAGAGTGACCTGTGTAGTTATGCGCGTGACGGTGTATGATGCGCCGGCTAGCGGCACCGCAAGGACCGCCAGGATCGCCACAACGAGTGCGAATTGCCTTATCAAGGCCTTCACCACATCTATTTTCTGTAGAAGGTATTTAACCCTATTGATGGAATTTTGCGACGGCGGATGTCTCTTTCCCAATGTATTAAATACCTTTACGATAAAAGAAGTCTTACGTGATTCTATGATGACAGCATTCGTAATATCCAAGGTAGAGGGCAAGCTTGAGCCTAATGCAGATTTGCGGAAGCAGAGGTTTCCAAAGCTGGATTACAACATAAGCGACGTCTCTGCTGACGGAACAAAGATAAAGGTGAGCTACGAGTTCGCGGCCACTTACTTCGACACCGATGCCAAGAACGCGAAGAGCATCGGGGAGCTGAAGCTCGGTGGGTATGTCGAACTGGAGGACACAAAGGACGCAGTAGCAGACATATCCAAGAAATGGGCTGACAGCCACATGCTGCCCCCCGAGCTCGCTGAGGAGGTGCTAAACAACCTGAACTTCAGGTGCGGAGCAACAGGCACGCTGCTTGCTTATTCACTTGGGCTGATTCCACCCCTTGTAATAACGCGTACGAAGATAGAGGAGAAGAAGTAAGCTCTCATTGCGCTGAACGGTGCTTCTGTGGAGATAGAGGGGGCAGTACTAGATATTGACTATTTAATAGGCAGTAACAGCAGGGCTGATATACGGCTAACAGTGAAGGGCACAGATGGCAAGGTGTACGAGCTCTATGATAAGGAATTCAGGCCCTACTTCTACCTCGCACCAAGCTCGAAGGTGAGCGTCGATGAGCTTATGTCTGTTATAGTACCCGACAGCGGTGTAATGATAAAGCCAGAGATGGCGGAGCAATGCAAAAGGAGGATACTTGGCAAGGATGAGGACGTATTCAGGATAATAGCGAAGGGGCCGATAAATGTTCCAAAGCTGAGCGGGGTGATGGCCAGGTACGGCACGTGCTACGAGTTCGACATACCATTTGCGAAGAGATACGCGCTAGACAAGGACATAACGCCGCTTTCAAATTACACGATAACGGTTGAGAAGGAGGGCAATGTACTTGCAATAAGGGATATGAAGCCATCGAAGGACGCGCTTGACGTGCGTTTCAATGTAATGTGCTTCGACATAGAGGTGTACAACCCATTGGGCATACCGAGGGCTGACAAGGATCCAGTGATAATGATAAGCTACGTGTACAGGGCGGATGGCAAGGAGGGCTCTGGCGTGCTCACCTACAAGGGGATAAAGAAGGATTTCATAACTGTTGTCAAGGACGAGAAGGTGCTGTTCACCGCATTTGAGGAAAAGGTCAGGGAGCTCGGCATAGACGTAATTGTCGGGTATAACTCGGCTAATTTCGACATAAAGTACCTGCTTGACAGGGCGAGGAGGCTTGGTGTAAGATTCAACCTGAGCAGGTATGAGGGTGAAACGAAGCTGGAGAGCCACGGCCTCGTCCAACGCGTCAAGATTGGCGGCGTTGTGCACGTTGACATGTACCAAGTTGTTAAGTTTATATCCATAGTTGGAGCTGCCGAGAGCATACTCAAGCTGAACAGCTATACCCTGAAGAATGTCTACGAGGCAATAAGCGGTGGCAAGAAGACAACAGTTGAAAAGTTAAACATTTACAAACTCTGGGACGGCTCGGCTAAGGAGCTTGAGGAGCTTGCAGAATACAACCTTAGCGACTCCTATGCATTGCAGGCTGTCTACGACATGTTCATACCGATAATGATAGAGATGGCCAGAACAACAGGGGACGTGCTGAGTGATGCCTCTGTATCGACGACAGGGCAGCTCGTCGATTACCTGTGTATGAGGTATTCAAACCGTGCGGGTGAAATGATACCGAACAAGCCGAATGAAGGCGAGATAAGGAATAGGCTGATGAATCCGATCGAAGGGGCATATGTCAAGACACCAGAACCAGGCATCTACGAGAACCTTGCCATATTCGACTTTAGGGGGCTATATCCATCAATCATCATATCGTACAACATAGACCCTGCTACAATTTGCTACGACTGCACAGATTATTACGAGTCACCATTAGGCACCAAGTTCGACAAGAAAAGGAAGGGGATTATTCCGGCAATATTGAAGATGCTGATAGACCAGAGAGCCGGAGTGAAGGGGCAGTACAAGAAAAATCCGGATGATAAGTTTCTTGGAGCAAGGTCGTCAGCGCTCAAGATCCTGTCCAACTCTTTTTATGGCTATCTTGGCTACGCAAGGTCGCGCTGGTACTCGAGGGATTGCGCTGGCAGCGTCACAGCGTACGGCAGGCAGTACATAAAGGACACGATGAAGGCCGCTGAGGGCAGGGGCTTCAAGGTCCTCTATGGAGACACTGATAGTGTGGTTTTGCTCATGGGGGATAAGAGCAAGGATGAAGCGCTAGCATTCCTCAAGGACTTCAATTCGAAGCTTCCAGAAAACATGGAGCTCGAACCTGAGGACTTCTTCACAAGAGGGGTTTTCGTAGGCAAGAAGACCGAGAGCGGCATAGCCGGGGCGAAGAAGAAGTATGCGATGCTGTCTGAGTCAGGCAGAATCAAGATAAGAGGTTTCGAGCTGGTAAGGAGGGACTGGTCTAGGATAGCAAGGGATACGCAAAGGAAGGTGCTTGAGGCGATACTTCAGGACGGCAGCGCAGATAAGGCTGCGCAGATAGTGAAGCAGGTGGTTAGAGAGCTTAGGGAGGGCAAAGTTCCGCTGAAGGAATTGGCGATAAACACGCAGCTAAGGAAAGGTATCGACAGCTATGATGCGAAGTCGCCGGAGCTTGGCGCTGCAAGGAAAGCTGTGAGGGCAGGCCTCAAGACAAGGGACGACGTGGAGGAGGCGGTGATAAGCTACGTGATAACAACGCATGGATCAACCATATCTGACAAGGCGGAGCTAGAAGAGTTTGCGAAGGACTATGACCCGGATTACTACATAAACAATCAGGTTATACCAGCAACGATGAGAATACTTAAAGAGCTAAACTTCAATGAGGATGAGTTAAAAGGGTTAGGGACCCAGAAGAAACTGTGATGCTATGGAGATGGGGTAGCTTGATATGGAGCAGGAAAAACAAGACCCAAAGGTCGTAGAGGAGGTTGGAGCAATATCCTACAAGGCGCTAATCATGGCAAGGGACATAATTAAGCCTGGTGCGAAGCTTTTCGATGTCGCTAACAAAGTAGAGGGCTTTCTGAAGGAGCAGGGCTACGGTGCGGCCTTTCCGTTGAACCTATCGGTGAACAACCAGGCTGCGCACTATACTCCATCTGTTGATGATGAAACCGTGTTCCATGACAATGATATAGTAAAGGTGGACTTCGGAGGGGAGAAGAATGGTGTGCTTGGCGACTGTGCGCTTACTGTAGATTTATCAAAGAACAACCAGAAGCTTGTTGAAGCTACGATAGACGCGCTCCAGAATGCCATATCTGTTGTCAAGAGCGGCATAGAGGTGCATAAGATTGGCGCAGAAATAGAGAAGGCGATAGCAGCGAAAGGCTTTCTACCTATAAGGAACCTTGGTGGTCATACAGTAAAGACCCACGAGCTGCATTCCGACATATTCATACCGAATTACGATAACGGCGACGAGACGACTCTTGAGGAGGGCATGGTTGTTGCCATAGAGCCTTTCGCGACAGATGGAAAGGGAATGGTGACAGATAGTGACATATGCGACATATATGGCTTCAATAAGGAGGCCCAGGCAAGGATGAAAGAATCCAGGCAGGCATTAGAAGAGATAAAGAGCAAGTACCAGCATGAGCCTTTCGCTGTTAGGTGGCTCTCCAATGTGGTGCCATCTAGGTTCGGGCTCTATGCCGGCATAGCCGAACTGGCAAGGGCAGGCGCGCTTGACCCTTACCCTACACTTATAGAAGTAGGAAAAGGTCTCGTATCGCAGGCAGAGCTCGAAGTGATAGTAGAGAAAGACAGCTGCAGGATACTTACAAAATAGTCAACTGCACTCGCTATGCCCGCACTTGGTGCAGGTGAAGCACCCTTCTGACGCAACCATCTCTGCTCCGCAATCAGGGCACGTAGCATTGGACTTCGATGACATCACATAGCTGCCTGCTCCTTCCCTTATCGCAGCGACCGTCATGCCCTTCGCCTCTTCCTTCTGCTCCATATGCTTCTTCCTTATATCGGTGAAGCTTTCAATCTGCTGCTGCTTGTCCTTGTCGACAGCCTGGAGCACCTGCACGTTCTTGCTGCTGTCCCTGTATACGGTGATGCCCTTGCAGCCCAGCTGGTATGAGAGTCTGTATGCAGTTTCGATGTCCTGTGGAGTTGCCCAGCTCGGGAAGTTTATCGTCTTTGACACAGCATTATCCACGTACTTCTGGAAGGCCGCCTGCATCTTGACATGCCACTCGGGGCCTATATCGTATGCTGTCATGAAGAGCTTCCTCTCCTCTGCAGGCACGGCCTCGGCATCCTGTATTGACACCTTGCCTGCAAGGCTTTTCATCAGTTCCTCTGAGTAGTATCCATTCTCCAATGATCTACGCTCGAACTCATTGTTCACCTCTATGAGATTGTACCCGAGGCTCTCGTGCACGTTCCTCATGTATACAACAGAGAAGATGGGCTCTATGCCCTGCGATGTTCCTCCAGCTATTATGCTTATGGTGCCTGTCGGTGCTATGGTTGTGACGGTCGAATTCCTAAGCGGCTTGTATCCTAATTTGTACCATATGCTGTCCTTGAACGCTGGGAATGGTCCGCGCTCCTCTGCCAACTCGTGGCTCATCTTTCTTCCCTGCTCGGAAATAAATGACATTACCTGCTCCGCCAATAGCAAGGCCTCGTTGCTGTTGTAGCGTATGCCCAGCTTTATGAGCATGTCAGCCCATCCCATGACCCCAAGTCCTATCCTCCTTATCGCACGAACGACATCGGATATTTCCTTGATCGGGTAATCGTTCGCATCTATGACATCGTCAAGGAACCTTACACCGAGCCTTGTTATCCTCTTCAATTCGTCCCAGTCAACCTCGAAGTGGTGGTCGGTCTGCTTGACCATCATCGCAAGGTTTATCGAGCCGAGGTTGCATGCATCAAACGGATAGAGCGGCTGTTCTCCGCAAGGATTGGTTGATTCAACAGGACCGTATGCGGGCACAGGATTAGCGAAGCTGGCGTTTATCCTGTCAAGGAAGATGAGTCCTGGGTCTCCTGTCTTCCACGCCATTGTGACTATTAGATTCCATACGGCCCGTGCATTCAGCCTGCCTACAATCTTCTGGTTCTTCGGATTTATCAGATTGTAATCCTTGTTCTCCTGGAGCGCCTTCATGAACTCGTCCGTTATCGCTACAGAGATGTTGAAGTTCTTGAGCATCCCCTCCGTCTCCTTGAGCATTATGAAATCGAGTATGTCCGGGTGATCCACCCTAAGTACTCCCATGTTAGCCCCCCTTCGCTTGCCCCCCTGCTTTACCTGCTCTGTTGCGAAGTCAAATACCTTCATGAATGAGATGGGCCCTGAGGCTACGCCGCTTGACCCCCTTACTACATCGTTGTGCGGCCTCAGCCTTGAGAATGAAAATCCGGTGCCGCCTCCGGTCTTGTGTATCAGAGCTGCGTACTTCACCGCGTCGAATATCTCGACTATAGAATCGCCGACAGGCACGACAAAGCACGCACTTAGCTGCCCTTTTGGAACTCCGGCATTCATTAGCGTTGGTGAATTAGGCATAAACCTAAAGGTTGACATCGCATCGAAGAAGTCCTTGGCTATGGCATCTACCTGCTCCTGACTCTTGTTGTACGCCTTCTCAGATGAGGATATAGCACGGGAAACCCTATCGAAGAGCTGTTTCGGCGTCTCAACAATCTTTAGAGTCTCGTCCTTGAGCAAGTACCTCGCAGCAAGCACCATCAGACTGTTTATCGGAAGCTTTAGGTCATCGTCAGTTATGCCGAGCGAAGCTTTAAACGCCCTTACTCCAGCTCTTTTCTGCCTGTATAATATGTAGCACTTTGCGACGCTTGCATCCTGCTCCATCAGCACCTTTTCGACCGTGTCCTGTATTTCCTCTACGTTCCACTCATCCTTATTTGTTGTACTTATGACCTCAACCACTGTTTTTGCAGATTTTGTGGCTTCAGAAAGATTCTGCTCCTCTGGCCTTTCCATGTAAACGTTATTGTATGCCTTGTTTATCGCTTTTACAATCTTAGTTTCATCAAAATCCACCCTCTGCCCGTTCCTTTTTACAACAAATTTAGTTCCCATAAAGCCCCCTCACCTAAAAAGCGTGCGGTAGCCTATTGAAAAGCAGGTTTATAAACTGTTCCAAAAATTTTTGTGTCTTAATGTAATTATTTGGATATTTATTGTTCGTGACATCCTCCTCGGGCTAAAGCCCGAGGCTTCCCTCTGAATTATCAGAGGTA
>CAZCIA010000006.1:7506-22238 GCA_964498845.1 Microcaldota archaeon | reverse complement strand
GAGAGAGAGAGAGAGAGAACGCAGAAGGCATAGCTCACGCAAGCTGACTTATCCTAAGTCACAGAGCGCAATGGAATACCTGATGACATATGGTTGGGCTATACTCATCATCGCAATTGTTTTGGGTGCATTGTTCTCTTTGGGAGTGTTCAGCTCCGCCAACCTGTCCCCAAAGGCCACGCCAGGCAGCTGCGAGGTGTTCAGGACAAGCGCAGTGGTGAACCTTGAAGGCGAGTGCCAGGGACTGGAGCCAAAATACGTGGCGCAGTTCAACGCCGTGGGCAGCTACATACAGATAACCAATGTTCCACAGCTTCAGCTCTCTACAGTCACCATATCTGGTTGGGTGGACTCTACCGGCCAGCTCCCGGGGAACTGGGAGTGGATGGTCTTGAAGGTGATGGCGTGGGGTGTTTGGGCATGCAACGCTACTCTCAATGTCTGCTATTACGACTGGGGCGCCACCGGGTATCATTACTCATCCACCACACTGAGCAAGAACACCTGGTACTTCATGACTGCGGTCATATCTGGCGGGACGGAAACAGTATATGTAGACGGCGCAGACGTATTAAGCGGTGCAGACAGTGTTAACAGCCAGAGCGCTGGTGTGCAGATAGGGGGCGATGGGGCTAGCCAGAGCCTAAACGGCACGATAGCAAATATTCAGATTTACAACACCTCCCTCTCGCAACCAGAAATAACCGCTCTCTATGACGAAGGCATAGGCGGCGCTCCGATAGACCTTCAGAACCTAGTTGGGTGGTGGCCGCTGAATGGCAATGCGAACGATTATTCCGGTAACAGCAACGACGGCACTGCTACAAATGTGATATACACAACCCAGTGGACCTCTGGGTATAGCAAGCCGTAAATGGGTTCGGATTGTGCCCCTGGAGCATTGGCTCTTATGATCGCGTGCAGCTTCTTCGCCATAGATTCGTCTGGCTCTGGCACCTTCGCTATCGTAGCCGCTATCGCCTCTTCTCCACCGCTCTTCATATTCAGCTCCTTGAGGCGCGCCTTCATAGCGGCTAGTTCCTCGCCAGTTAATCCCTTTCTCTTCTGCGCACCTTTCAGTTCTTTTGCCATTAACTCATGTATATGCTCATTCAAAAGTTTATTTTACTTGCTGGTCGTACCGGGTAAGCTAAAACAAAGGGGTTGCCTATTACTTAAATATAAGAACATTTATATATGTATATTCCCACAGTAATAGTGGGAATATTATGATGTTTGTCACGGTGGACCAAAAACTAAGGGTAAGGATACCAAAGCGTCTAGCTGGCAAGCTAAAGATAAGAGGCAGGGAGAGGCTTGGCATCGAGTTGAATGAGGGCCGCCTAATTATGACTAAACCTAAGAGGTTTGACATGAAGAGTTACCCCTTATTGAAGGACATGCTAGAGCATCCTCTACATTCCAAGGTTAAAATCACTACTGCACTGCTCGAAAAGGCTGAAGAGGAGATGTATAAATGATAATAGTTGATTCGAACGTATTTATTTTCAGCGAATCGCCTGAGGCGCCTAAGAACAAGATGGCACTCAACAAAATCTACGAGGCGTATCAAACCGGCAGGATAGGAGTTAATGTCGTAATAGCCTCTGAAACCTTCCATAAATTGCAAAAATTTTTCGATAGGTCAGTAGCTGCAGAGACGGTATCCAAGATAGTATCGGATGAATACACTGATTTCTTGGGCTTTGGCGTGGATACTGTAGCAAGGGCGACGAAGCTTGCCAGAGATTTTCATATGAGAATAAACGATGCATTGATAGCCCAGCAGGCAATCGAGACCGGGTCTGCCATCCTCACAGACAACGTCAAGGACTTCAGGAAGATAAAGTCGATAAGGGTAATTTCGCTTAGGAACTGACCGACTAGCTTGTCTAAGGCGCTGTTTATTAAGAATACTTTTTAATAGCTCTCTGAGTTATCACTTGTGGTTCTATGGCAGAGAAACACGTCGAGATGCACGGCCACGTTATCGTCTGCGGCTTCGGCATAGTCGGGCACAAGGTCGTGGACACGCTTGTCGAGCATAATATAGGCTTCGTCATAGTCGAAATCGACCCGCAGGTGGCGGTGAAGGCGGAGGAGCTGGGCTACAAGGTCGTTGTAGGAGACGCAACATCGTCGAAGACCCTCAGGGATGCAGGCATAGCAAGCGCAAAGGCGATTGCGATTGTGATGGACAACGACGCTAAGAACCTATTCGCGGTGCTGACCGCCAGGGACATGAACAAGAAGATATTCATAGCCACGCGCAGCAACGACGACTTCGTGAGGGAGAAGCTTGTCGACGCCGGCGCGGATTACATAGTTATGCCGCAGAAGACGGCAAGCAGGGAGATAATCAGGGAGCTTCTGAAGTAGGTGCGCTTGGTGAATGTACCAGATGTTGAGAGAAGGAGCATCGCTGGCAAGACGCTTGTAGGGCTTGCGGTAATGGCGCTGCTGCTCGGCCTTGCAACAATGTTCATAGTATACCACGTCTCGCACAGCTTCTACACATCCGCGTATTACACGGTGTCCGCGCTTTTCGACGCGATAGGCATACAGGGCGGGCCCTCCCTCATAACGCTCGCGCCGCCGTTCAGCGCAAGCTTCGACGAGATAATAATCGTGACCATAGCGGACGGGGTGGGCAAGGTTGTCACTGTGGGCCTTGCGCTAGCCGCCATAATAGAGATAATCACCGGAGCAGGCATAATATCGAAGGTGAGCCTGTTTGCGGCGAGAAGGCTCAGGAACCACGTGATAGTCTGCGGGTACAGCAGGATTTCGGAGAGAATCTGCAACGAGCTTGCAGCTCGCAAGATCAAGTTCGTGGTGATAGACAAGAAGCAGGATGTGGCCGATACGCTGCGCGACCGTGGCTACATAACCATCGATGGGGATTTCACGAAGGGCGAGGTGCTGAGGAGCGCCCAGGTGGAGCACGCCAGGGCTATCGTGTTCGGGACGCAGGATGACACAACAAACCTGCTCGGCATCGTGACCGCGAAGCACCTCAACGGGAAGGTAAGGATACTCTCCAGGGTGTCTGATGAAAACCTGCAGACCAAGATGCAGCGCGCAGGAGCGGAGCTTGTCGTGCTGCCGGAGGTGCTCGCTGCGATAGACCTCGGCAGCTACATGAGGTCGAAGGTGGGATGATGGCGCGCATAAGGAGGAGCAACACGAACTACATCATCGTCGCTGTGGCTGCTGTGCTGTTCGTGACGTCTGTCCTGCTTACCATAGAGGCGGGAGTGGGCCTCGGCCTGGCCCTTATCTGGAACGTGCTGGCATCGCTTTACGTGTACTATGACCTGATACCTGCCAACCTTGTAAACACGCCGCCCATATTCGTGGCAAGCCTTCTAGACGCGTTCGTCTTCGCGCTCTTCGCCGTTTTCCTTGCAACGTGGTTCACCGAGCTGATAAGGAGCATAAACATAAGCGAGTATTTCGCGCTGTCGAAGATAAAGCGCATGAAGGGGCATATTGTGGTGGTCCCTTACAACAGCTTCTCTGCCACGCTCATAGAGGAGATGAAGAAGGCCGGCATGAAGTTCGTCGTGCTTGCTGAGGACCAGCTGCAGGCCTCCCGCCTGTACAGCAAGAATGTGCTGGCAGTTGTTGGGGGCGTAAGGGGAAAATCCTCCTTCACGGACGCTGGCATAGAGCGCGCCTCCTACGTGATAGCGTGCGGGGACGACGATGTGAAGAACGCGCTCATAGCAATATCGGCAAAAGACGCGAACCCAAACGTTAGCGTGCTCTCGAGGGTGATCGAGGAGGAGAACATGCCTAAGCTCGACAAGGCGGGCGCGTCCTGGGTAATAATACCGGACGTGACCGCGGGCGCGAGCATAGGCAGCGAGATAGTGAAGAGGGTTGTGTAGCGCGGCACTGGATTTATAAATAATGGAAATTAGCAAAGGTTAGGGGACATCCCGCATCCGATCAAGATCCAGGTTCTTGTGCAGGCGGCTTTCCCTCTTCTTTTATCAGCTTCCTCAGCTTTTTTGACCTGATATTTGCCAGCGGTATAAGGAGGCCCCAGCCCCCTGGCGGCTTCAATTCCCCGTATGCCTTCTGCTGGCCAGGGCTCATATTTTTCCATGCTTCATTCGCGTTTTCGCCGACATTCCCTACGTGATCCCTCAGGCTCCGTAGATTCGTAGAGCTGAGGCCCTTATTGAAGGCCTCTATAAGCTGCCTGTCATACTCTTTACCGGCTCTCTTTACATCTTTCTCCGTGGCATGATATATTTTCTCCTGCGCGCGCCGCTGCCTGCCATCCTTTGTGGCCATATCGGCAAGCCTGGCCGAGCCAGCTAGCCCTCCTGCTACCAGTACATTAGATTTTACTGTGAACCGCGGTCGCGAAGGATTCACTTTATACCTACTTGTGCTCTTAGACATCAGCGTGCTCTTGCTTGTTATATCGCCAAATCTCTTTCCGCCTCCGCTCTGCCTAGCTATCCTGGGCGGATTGTAGGTCGAGCTTACCGCAAGATTTATTCTTCCAGCATTAGCCTGCTGGTAAGCTTTGCCTACTGCCTGTGCATTTAAAGCAGTTTTTCCGGCTTTAGCCTGCTGGTAGGCTATGCCTGCTGCCGATGCATTTGTAGCAGCCAATGCTTCCATCGCCTTCTGCTGCAGCGGCGTGACAGTCGTGCCTGCTTTCTTATTCGCCTTGCCTTCCTCGGCAAGATTTCTTACCACGCTTGCTTTCTTTTCGTTTGATTTTCCCGTCAACTTTTCTTTGGCCTTCGCAGCCGCACCCACCGCGCCAAGCGATGCAATGCCTCCAACGCCAATGGCCATCTTCTGTGTACCCTTTGGTATCTGTGGCCCTTTCGATATGCCCTTGCCCATGCCCCTACCGGCCGCCCCGCCGAAACCGATGAGGGCACCCAGCCCGAATATGGCGAAGAGGTCCTTGCCCCTGGTAAGCCCTGCGGCTGCCGCTATCAGTATTATGATTATGACTATTGGTATGAAGGCGTATATCGCACCTATGCTCAATACGGGCTCAATAACCATGCTTCCACCATTAATACTATGTCATAGGTAATATAAATAAATATCCAGGAATTAGACGGATAGCTAACTTTTTGTCGGGAGAAGCCCCCTTAGCAGCGCATACGATACGAACGCAACAGCCGCAGCAAGCGCTATCCATGCGGTTATGTCGCCGAAAGAGAGCAGGTAGCTGCCTATCGGGAACGAGACCACTGTACTGTTCGGGCTTATCGAGTAATTGAACTCGCTTGTCGCCAGCATGGGCTCGTACGACGCTATCGTGCACGGTGCACCCGAGCCACAGTTCGGTATATAGTATAGATCCACGACATTGCCATTGGTGTACTCGGTGCTGTATGCTGTAGCGACGGTTATCGGCCTTGCAAGCGTGCCCTGGCTTATGGGCTGCTGCAGGAAGGTCTGCGGCTGGCCTGGCGGATACCCATAGTATGACACCTGAACCCTTGCCGTGCCAGTGCCGCAGATGTTGAATGTATCGCTGAACGCTCCAGTGCCGGCTGCAGTTGGAACAATGGCTACAAGGCCGAGCTGCGATGTCAGCACTCCGTTGCCGTTCTGGTAGTAAGGTATGCAGTACTCGGGCTTGCCGTACGCGCTGGTGCCTGTTTGGGGAAGCTCGAACGGGTTGCCGGGGTATATGTTGCACTCCTTGGTGTTAGTGCTTGTGGGCAGCAGCAGGCTGTTTGGAGGCATAGCGCAGGACCCTCCGGTTATTGAGTTGTACTGCGTGTTGAAGTTTATCACGTTGGCCTCTCTTGGACCGAGCGGGCCCTGCCCCGTTGGTGGGCTTGTGGTGAGCACCGGGCTGGCGAACGAACATTGTGCTCCGGTGCCGAATGCGCACTGCTCGGCATACGCATAGTATGCATTCGGATCCGTCGCTATCAAGTCGTTGGTGGTGTAGAAGTTCATGTTAGTGTCGTAATAGATGTATATCGGGCTGTTTGTAGGCACTGGCGAAGGCGTAGCCGTGTATGCATTCGGGTAGTACCCTGCAGTGCCGCTTATCGTCACAGCCGTCTCGTTCGGGTTTATATCGTTTACCGTAGTCTGCGCATTCAGCACTATAGATGTTATGCTAGCGAGGTCGGCGTCCAACGGCATGTTTATCGTGTTGTTGAACTCGTCAGCGAACGTGTAATTGACGCGGTTGTACCCCTGGAGGGCTTTGTTGTACGTCAGGTCTATCGTCGGCATAAACTCGTTCACATACACATCGAGGGCGGAGAATAATTGCAGCGTGCTCGTTGCCCCAAGCTGTGCCGAGTATCCGAATATGCTGTTGCCGCAGTATATGCTAGAGAAAGGACACTGCTGTTTTGCAGGCTGCGAATTCCCAAGGTTGTAATAATAGTTCGGGACATTGTTGCAGCCTATGCTGGCGCACGCTGCACCTGTGAGCGGCAATGAGTTTAGCTGCGCAAGCCGTATAGGCACGTTGCCAGGCGGCATCATGTTGAATATGAGTACGTTGCCTGGGCCGCCGTTCGCGCCACCTGATCCGCCGCCAAGGCCGCCGGCGTCGATGTAGCTTGGAGCTTGGAATGACGGGCCGTGCGTAAGCAGTATCACGCCACCGCCACCGCCGCCTGAGCCAGGACCACCAGCCTGCCCGGCCGTGTTGATCGTTGCGCCTGAAAGCTCAAGCTGGTTCGCCTGCAGGTATACGCCGAAGGAGCTGTCGCCGCCGGCGCTGCCGTATGAGCCCGATGCTCCGCCTGCGCCTGTCAGGTACGTGACTATGCTTGTGCCAAAGGACGCAACCTGCTGGGATGTCACCTGCGACGGCAAGGCGTTGCTTGTGCCTGCCATGCCCCGGCCGCCCCCTGGGGCCAGCGTGTTGCCTCCGTAAACGCCAATCTGCGCGCCTCCTCCGCCAGAGCCGCCGTACGATGATGTCAGGGACAGTCCAGACGCGCCGTAAAGGCCGCCGTCGCTTGCATAGCCGCCTACTATTCTACTATTACTTCCGGCTGTAATGTAATCGAGCGCAACCATCGGGTAGCCGTCGGTTGTTATCGATACGCCAGGATCTATGGTTATGCCGTCTGCAAAGACAGGCCCGTTCAGTATCATGCTGCTGGTGTATTCTATCTGCCAGCTCGCGTTGACTGAGCTAGCTGCGTTTTTGTGCTGCGTTATTGGGTTGAGAGGGGGGCCGAGCGCCGCCTCTGCCGAATAGCCAGGCTTGTTCCCGTACTTGGTGGAGTACTGCGTGAACACAGTCTGCGAGTAGTTGAGCAGGTGTATAGCATTGAAGACTAGTGGCAATGGCATGAGGGGTAGACCGCCACCCCCACCTCCGCCGCCGCCTATACTTACGAAGCTCGCGTACGAACCAGATGAGCCGGGCTGCGCATACCGCGAGAAGCCGCCAGGCCCGACAGTCTGGTTTATGAATATCTCGCCAAGTATCCTGTTCGTGAAAACGTTGAAGAATATCTCAGGCGGCATTATCAGGTTCTGGTCGGACAGGTTTGCGGTGTAGAGATTCTTGCTGTTCTGGTACTGCGCTATGAGCGCTCCGCCCTGCAGCTGCTCCTTTAGCACGCTGTCAGCATTGACAAGTATCGCTGTGTTGTATGTGCTGGTATGGGTGCTTGCACCGCTTGGTGCTGCTCCGCACAGCGACTGGTCTGCGGATGGCCCGCTGAACGAGGAGAGGGCGCCATCCAGGTAATTGGTAGTGAGACTCTGCGTGTATGTATAAGGAATAAGCACGTAGCCACCGGCCGTGCCCCGCAGGTAGGTTTGGATTAGCTGCTGCGTAGGCACAGGCGGCGGCGGGATCTGGCCTCCGACATAGAGCGTTGAGCCCTGGCTCTCAGCGCCGGTGTTAGTATCCTCCGCATAGAAGATGTAGTTGCCTGTGGTGAGCGAGCTTGTGTATACCGTATCGGCCTGGCCGTTGGAGCAGTAGCCCAGCACGGAGTTGTAGGTGCCGCCGTTCATGCAGCTAAGCACATAGGTGCTTATGACCGTTACCGCGTTGGCGATTTGGTCCATATTAGAGTTAAGGATGGCGCACGTGTCGCCGCTTTTGCAGCTCGCCGTTATTATCACATTGGTGCCCACAGTTACGTACGGGCTTGGCGAAAATGATACTGTAGGAGGTGTAATCTTCTGGGTGTATACGGTAACAGTATCTGTGGGTGAATTGGCTGTGCTTGGCGATGAGTCTGCCACGATGTAGCAGTAGTTGGTGGTCTTTGTCGGGAATGCTTTGTACGTGCTTGCCGTAGCGCCGGATATCTTCGAGCTTGAGTTGGAGCACGTGCCCACACCACTGGAAGTATACCACTGATATGTGTATGGTTGGGTCCCGCCAGATGGATTAGCTGTTAGGATCACGTTCTGGCCGCTTGCTATCACCGGGCTCTGCGGTGTTATCTGCCCGGCGGCGAGCGGCGGATCAGGCGGATCTCCTCCTGGCGGTATGTACTGGCTGACCAGATCCGGTATGACCATATAGTTGAGCGGGCTGCCCTCGCTCTCCGCATATGCGAATGGATCTGGCATGCCTATGAACGGTGGTCTCTGCAAGCTAAGGTTGTCGACGAACGTGCAGCTGGCTGGGTTTTGGAGCATTGACTTATAGCTGTAGCTCGACTGGCTGTTTGAGAATGTGCCCTTGTTCAGTTCGCGCCATGTTGTCTGGTTGACACCTATGTAGCACGTGTAAGATGACGGCGAGAAGGCTATGCCGTTGTTCGGGTTGTAGTTGCTGTTGAGGTAGCCGCAGTGCTGGTCGAAATATTGGGAGTTCGCCCCTGTGTAGTGGTAGCAGCCGTACGGCGGCGATGCTGACGCGTTAGACGCTTTCGTGTAGTTGTCGACGTTCATGTGCACTGCGAGCAGCTCTGTGTAGAGCTGGCAGGCATCGTAGTAATCTTGGTGTTTGCGCACTCCGGTGCCTGCAATATGGCACAGATGGGGGTACTGCTGCGGCTCGAAGAGGGACCACATATCAAGATACACAGTGTTGTTGAAGTCCGAGGTGAGCGATATCGGGGAAGGCGAGTAGTATGGTGCATACGAAGCCCCTGGCACTGGGTTGTCCGCTGCCACGCCAGGCCCTATTGGAGGGTAGCCCCCGTATGCATCCGGAGTATAGATAGTTCCATATGGCCCTGACCCTACGCTGAAGAGGTTTGCCTGCGGCGGCTGAGACATCGGAGTGTTGTTGCAGTAGTACGCGCAGTAGCTGATATATTGCTGGCCAGAAGAGCTAGTATATGTTGAGAAGTTAGCCGATATCGGCCACCCGTACGGCGGGTAGAGCTTGTTTGCAATGTAGCCTGTAGTCAGCGCAAGCCCCTGCGTCTTCGGTATAACATCATCGACTGTTGATGCGTGTATGGGTATCTCCGTGCCGTTGAGGTAAAACGCCCTGAGCATGAGCATTGATGCCGCCTCCTTGATGAGGCTCTTTGAATATTGGGGGTCGAAGAGCCAGTTGTCCAGCACGTAGAGCGTGCTTCCTGAGACTGCAAGGTCAAGCGGCACGTGAAAGACGCCGCCGTCATAGCACACATTGCCAGGCGCTTCCTGCGAGTCGTTGTAGTAGTTAAGCCCGGGTTGGTCTGGGTGGTTGCAGTTCGTATCTGGATAGTTCTTCACCCAGTCCTCTATGCCGTTCGAGTCGAACGGCCCTCCGTTCGCTAGGTATTCGCCTATGCTCATGTTGTACGTGCTTGTAGAATATGAGAGGTTTATAGCGGTAAGGTAGGTAGCGCCTATAGTATACTGCGGCGGGCCAGCTCTCACAATGAGGTTGCCAGATGCCCATGCGTTCATGTCAGGCCCTGCTGTAGTGCTGGCATAGAAGGTATAAGTGCTGGCACCGGGGAGCGCAGACGTATCAAATGTGCAGGTGGCTATGTAATCAGCGCCTCCGCCGCCTGGGCCGATATGCGGATCGTATGTGCATGTAGTTGCAGAAGGATAGGTAACTTGCATCGGCGTGCCAAGGCTCGGATAATCCACCTCGCAGTTATCAGCTATGGAATTGCATGTTGCGGTTATGACAACGTTCTGGCCCAGCGTTACCGGATTGGGCGTCATCGTTAGCGTCGGAGCAACTGTGCCTGGCGGGGCACTGCTGCCTCCTGTACCTGGGGAGGGTGTTGAGGAGGTAAGAGAGATGCTGTATATGTAGACATACGGCGTAGCAGGGTCTGACATGTAGAGGTATTGGCCTGTCGGAGAGACCGCTATGGAGAGCGGGTACTGGCAGTAGTCGCTGGTTCCTCCGCTGCAGTACTGGGTCTGTGGCGGCCCAAAGCATGAAAGCCCGCTGCACGCGAAATATCCACCTATGTTCTGGCCGAGGCTGGCCGGCGTGCTGGTGATCCACTGCTGGCTCACTATCCCGTTTGCCGATATGTATGTGAGGACGAAACCTAGGCCGCCGGAGTTGGTGCCACTGGTGCTGTAGTTCGCGCTCACAACGAATGCATCGCCAGCATAATCCGATGCAAGAGCAAGCGGCGGGCCGTTGCCAGGCATCCCATTACTGGTGCTTTTTATCTCAGGGAGCTGTGTCACGCTTGCAAGATAAACTGGATAGGATTGCAGCTGCTCTACGCTGTTCCAGTACGCCTGCTGCTGGATTGATGATTCCCCGGCTATGGAGCTTGGCGGGTTTGCAGTCAGGTTCAGCTGGCCCTGTGGGATGAGCTGCAGCCTGTAGAGGTAGTATTTGCCAGACGACTGAGCGACAACAAAAAGGTTGTTGTTTGCAGATTCGGACACGAACATAGGGTTGGCTATGGACCCGGCCCAGTACCCGCTCGACACCTGAGATGCATTGGAAAGAGCGGTGCTGCTCGTAGCCAGCACGTAATTCGACTGCAGGTTCAGCCCAGGAGGGCTTGTGCTTGGCGTGTAGTAGTTGCCGCCGTAGAACGAGTCGGTTGAGAGGCTTGCCAGGACGTTGTTCGCATTCAGGAAGATGCTTGAGGCTCCGTGCAGCGCGACAGGGTCTATGTAATTGCCTGGCGACTGCAGGTTGTGCTGGCTGTACACGTAATAGGAGCTGTTAACGAAGGATAGCTGTGTGGATGGCGAGCTATATGCCGCTGGCACGCTTGAGTTGTAATAAAGGACAGGGAGCAGATATGCGCTCTCGTATGACGACGCTGTTGACGGAGCGTAAGCCACCTGCGCTGAGTGCACGTCCTGCGAATGCCCCGGCAGGAAGCCTGTGAAGTAATACGGCGAATCGGAATACTGGTATATGCACAGGCTGTTGTATTGTTGCTGGTTGATATCCATCATGCCGTTTGTCCCTACCAGGTGCCAGCCTCCGAAGAGGTTCGGCAGGTAGCACTCGTACATTGCGACAGCGTTGGCGCTCACGCCTGTGGGCAGGACGCCGCTGGGTGTGCCCTGCTTAACGCTGTTGTAAGTCTGGTTGTTGAATGTTATGTAGTTGTCGCTGGGTAGCTGCCTGGCCGGCACTATTATGTTGGAGTTGCTTATGCCTGTTATTTTGGCTGCTGCAGAGAAGCCGTACGTGTAGAGGCAGGAATACTGGTTGCCGTTTGAGTCCGTCCCGATGGCGTTGTAGCTTAGGCCGCTCAGCGTGTCAGATTCGCTCAGGCCGGCGACCGGGGAGAAGTCAGCAATCCTGGCGTTCCATGTCCAGATGCCGCCCTGCGGCGAGGGCGGCACCCCGCTGAAGGCGTTTGACCTTGAATTGTAGCCGCTTGAGACGTTCGCAGACCCTATGCCCCTGCTTGAGTTGTAAGCCTCGCCTGAATACGCAAGGTTATTAATGTTAAGTTCGCCGGCATTGGCAAAGCCCAGCGTCGCGCTCGCCGATGCAAGCGAGGTGGGGCTCCACCCTATGCTCAAAATGAGAGTAGCTGTTGTTACCAGGTCGGAGCCTGACGCCTGGCAGGCGTTGCCGCCGATGTTGCCGCCGAATACTATGTACTCTAGCTCGTCCTGCGTATTGGGTTTGTTCGGGCAGGTTATCAGCCATTGCGAATTGCCGTTGTTGTATGATATTACATTGCTTGTAAGCGGGACTATGCTGTTCGCCGCCTGGCCAGGCACGAAGGTGCCGCCTCCTCCGCCAGGGAACGGAGTGCTGAACTGAAGTGTTTTTGTGCAGGTCACGCTGTAGGTTCCTGGCGTGCATGAGGAGACGGGTGAAGACGCATAAACCGTCGGCTGAATCACAAGGAATACAGCAATTGTTACAGCGATTGCATACAGCGGGATGGCCGCAAAGTCAAGGTGGTAGCCCATGCAACCCCTTTAACAAGCAACGCTAAATTATAAATACTATATTGCGATTATCTATTGGGGATCTGATGGGCATAGAAGACATACTGTTCTGGGTTGGCCACGCATGCTTCTACGTCAAGGCAAACGGCATGAACATTTTCATAGACCCGTTCAGGGTGCCTGCGCAGCTTAAGGAGAAGGCGGACCTGCTGTTGATAACGCACGCGCACTTCGACCACTGCAACAAGGACGACATACAAAAGGTAGTGAAGAAAAACACCATTATGGTATCGTCGCAGGGCTGCCTTGAGGAGAAGGGCTACAAGGACGTGATAACATCTAAGCCTGGCTTCAAGTACGATTTCAAGGGCATAGGAATAGAGGCCGTCCCGGCATACAATATAGTGGATGATAGGCTCAATTACCATCCGAAAGCAAACAACTGGGTCGGGTATGTTCTTACAATAGGCCAGACACGGATCTACCATGCTGGCGATACAGACTTCATAAAGGAGATGAGGAACCTTAAAGGGCTAACAGCTGCGCTTCTCCCCATAGGTGGCACATATGTCATGACTGTAGAGGAGGCTATAGACGCAGGCAAGGAGATAAACGCAGGGTCGACCGTGCCTATGCACTACAAGAACCTGCTTGGAAGGCAGGGCTCTGCCATTGCAGAGGAAAAGTTCAAGCGCGGCCTGAAGAGCGCGCTAATAATGAAGGAGATAGCTGAGCCTACATACTCATTCTAGCGAAGCTAGCAGCCCTTTTGCTACCCTCAGGAGGGCTTCCGGCTCAAGTTTCATGGCCCTGTCTGAACTGCGTGCGATGCTGTCTGCGATTTTCCTTGCTTCCGTTTTCTCTATCCCAAGATACTTGGACGAGTCCTCGATTGCATTCCTGACCTTCTTGTTCTTGTGCTCCATTATCAATGTTATCATTCTCATCTCATCCTTGGTTATTCTCGACTTCTTTGGCTTTAGCACCACTACAGATGAATCAACCTTTGGGACTGGGTAGAAAGAATCGGCAGGGACCTTCATCACTTTTGTCGCATCGAACTGCAATGAGCAGAAGACGCTTAGTTTGGAGTAATCGTCGCTGCCTGGCTTGGCAAGCATGCGCTCCGCGAATTCCTTCTGGAGGCAGAGCACAGCGGGCATCCTCCTCTCAACAAGCCAAATTAGCGTCTTGCTCGACAGGCTGTAGGGGACATTCGAGGCCATCATGTCTGCCTTCGGGAACCTTTTTACTGAGAAGAAATCCGAATTCATGATGGTGCAGTTATTGCGCTGCACGTTGGAGACAAGGAAGCTGTATAGGTTTCTGTCTATCTCTATCGATGTCACGTGCTCTGCTACCCTGCAAAGCTCCTCAGTGAGTATTCCGAGCCCTGGACCCAGCTCCAATACACGCTTGCCCTTGCAGTAATCAGCCTCAGCAACGGCGACATACCTCTTTACAAGGAAGTGCTGGCCGAGGCGCTTGTGCGGCCTCATGGATTTTATTATATCCCTGTATTCAGACTCTTCCATGAGCGAACTTCTTTGCTAATATTATTTAAACCTGCCATGAGTAGCGCTAAACATGGCGATGAAGGGGCAGAACGCAATCGAGTTCATTTCCACGTACGCGATCGTGATAACGATAATAACCGTTGCAATAGCCCTTGTCATAGTGTTCGCGAACGCGGGCAGGTCGATAATACCGTCGCAGTGCAGCTTCTTCGGGGGCTTCGTGTGCAGGCAGGCGCTATACACCACGGATACGCCGAACGGCGGCTCACAGCTCTTCCTGGTTGCTGCCGACTCGCAGCCCGGCATAGTAAACATAACAGCATTCAATGCCGTTATCGGAGGCGGCGCGAGCATAGCAGGATACTGCACGCCGGCATTGGCGATGGCCGGGCAAACAGTCTACTGCATCGCAAACTTCAGCGCGGTTGCCAGCAGCGGGTCTGTTTACTCCGGAACGTTCAGCATAACGGCGAACTACTGTGCGCAGAACTTCGCAACAGCTAGCAACTATACGTGTCTCGGAGACAGCAGCTATACATACGGAGGCGCAATACAGTTGCAGGGCACTAGCACAACGCATGTGGTGGGCAGCGGCTACTACATGACAGTTAACGTGGTGAACACGCAGAGCCAGGCAATCGCGTCAGGATTCGACCAGAACGTGATACTCACAAGCGCTTACTCGTCTTATGAGAGCGGCAGCATGGGCAACGTACGGTTCTACGATGGGGCAAAAGAACTATACAGCTGGTGCGAGAGCGGTTGCACGAACGCCTCATCAAGCACCACATTCTGGGTCAAGACCGACAAGAGCATACCAGCGAACAACGGACTGATAACAATGCAGGTGTACTTTTTGCCATTGAAGGTGAATTACGATGGCGTGTTTGCCGGCGAAGCACCACAACTTAGTGCCACCTACGGGCAGTATGATAATGG
>CAZCIA010000006.1:0-7406 GCA_964498845.1 Microcaldota archaeon | reverse complement strand
CCTATCCGCCATCAGGCATCATGCCAAGCGCAACTTTTGGCACGATAAGCGCGGCCAAATGAAAGCTGCGTGCGGTTTTTGTACGTTTAGAAGCGATGCGCCAGAAAGTTTTATGCATTTCTCTACCAATATTATATAGATTAGTCTAAGGGACAATATTTTGTCTCTTGCACTAATTTTGATTTAGGCGGCTATGAGAAAAGGCGTTAATATTATAATGCAGAGAATTTAGCTGGGCACTACGCTTGCGCTAATGAATGAAAGCTCTATATAGCTTTCCTGAGAGATTATTCCATGGCAAAGAACGAGGGGCTCGAGGACGCGATGTCAAACATTGAGGAGAAGGAGCAGGTTCAGGCAGCGAACAGGGTGAGCGTTGGCAAAGTGGACCACTTCTTTGACAAGATTGGGGTGGCCGCGATAATCCTCACCGGGACCCTCAGGGTCGGTGACACCATAGAGATAGTGAGCGGGGCTGAGACGATACGCCAGAAGGTGGAGAGCATGCAGATAGAGAGGCGTGACGTGAGCGAGGCGTCAAGCGGCGATTCCGTTGGCATAAAGACAGACAGGAAGGTAGCGCGCGGCAGTGTTGTCTACAGGCTTTAATCGTTATATCGCCCAAGTAGCTCAGTGGCAGAGCGCCTGCATGGTAATTCCTGATTAACCAGAACTAGAAAGCAGGAGGTCGAGGGTTCAAATCCCTCTTTGGGCTCTTTCTGAAATTTTATTAGTTACACTTATATGTTTCTATTTTAACAGAAACATATAAATATTATGCTTATCATAATTAGAAATATGAACAAGAAGGAGATCGTATTCAGAAGGCTGAGCTGCGGCTACATAGATGACGGCAGGCGCAGCTTTACGCAGCTGGATCTTTCAAGAGAGCTTGGTGTATCGCTGAGCATAGTCAACGCGGCTGTAACCAGCCTAAGGGACGTAAACGCGGTCAGGGTGAAACAGAGGTCCCTGGAGATAATGTCGCTTGACCGGCTTCTGCTCTACTGGGCCACCCATAGGAGCCTGAGAAAGGACATCGTGTACCAAATAGGGGTACAGGCGCCTGCACTCGAGATAGAGAAGAGCATGCCTGGCGGCATAGCCTTCACAGGCTACACCGCTTACAGGTTCCTCTTCAAGGAGGCGCCTGCCGACTACAGCGAGGTGTATCTTTACGCTGGTGATGACGCGCTAGCCGAGATCAAGAGCAGGTTCCCACCAGGCAAAAGGGCGCCAAATCTTTTTGTGCTAAAGTGTGACAGCGACCTGGAGAAATCAATAAATGGCAGGAAGCTGAAGAACTCTTCTGTATGCGAGGCGCAACTCTTTGTCGATCTCTGGAACATGAACGAGTGGTATGCTAAAGATTATGTTGACGCATTATCGAAGAGGTTGGGCATATGACAGAATTCTGGAACACGGAGATCACCGAAGCGAGCTGGCTTGGCCTGCAAGAGCTGAGAAAAGAGGCCGATTTTGTGCTGATTGGTGGATGGGCGATTTATCTATATTCCAGACTGCAGAAATCGAAAGACATAGACATAATCGTGGATTACCCGGTCCTTAGGGACCTCGAATCAAAATACGGCATAAGCAAGAATGAGAGACTAAGAAAATACGAGATTAAAATGGAGAAGTATGACATAGACATCTACCTGCCAGGCTATTCGGTGCTGACGCTGCCGCCGAACGAGATAATGACAAGGTATGTGGATGAAAAGGAGGGCTTTCGCGTGCCAACGCCAGAGGCGCTCATGGTGTTGAAGCTTGGGGCAGCATCAGACAGGGGGAAAAGCGTGAAGGGCAGGAAGGACTTTATAGACATACTCGGCCTTCTTTTCTATTCCGAATTCGATACGCCTGCATTTGGCAGGATACTGAAAGAGCACAACCTTGCGCAGTACATGAGGTTGCTCGGATCGATACTCAGCACCTTTGACTCCAAGGACCTCAAGTACCTGAACCTGAACAAGAGCAGCTTTGCGAAACTTAAGCGCAAATACCTAAGTGATATAAGAAAAAACCTCTAAGCCTGGTCAGATTCGCTCTTTGCCTGCTTGTCAGATGTGCGTGAACTCGTTGTTCCTCCTCAGGAACCCGAGCACGTCATCGAGCGCTATCGGATCAACAGCCATGCCTAGCGAGGTCACTATATCGGCTATCCTCTCCTTTGTTGGCTCTATCCCGTTGGCAAGGAGGAAGTAGAACGAATAAAGGTAAATGAGGTGGCTCCTTACCCCGGAGCCGAGGAACAGCGTTATTATCCTGTCATCAGGTACGATGCCGAGCGACCTTACCATGTTCGACAGGCTTGCAAATGTTATCTCCCTGCCAGCGAAGCTTAGGAATCCGGCAGCGTATATGTACGGCAGTATACCGTCGTTTATCAGCGCGTCCACCTCCTTGCCCTTCAGCACGCCTGAGAGGCCGTGCATTATGACAATGCATGAAGTTGCGCTTATGTCGCTGAGTATAGCCTCTATTGCCTCGTACTTGCGCTCGCCGAGGATCTGTTCGCTCCTCGGCACATGCTGCATGCTAGTGTATTCTTTTTGACTCGTCTCCCCACCCTATAACCGTACGATATAATTACAGCGTTGGAAATATTTAAGCATTTGTTGTGGATAGACGTTTGTCAAACGGAAAGCATAAAGAGCATTCCATCGAATACTGGGTGTGCGTGCATGGACATACAGACTAAGTTAGAGATAGCTAAGTCGGAGCCTTTCGAGGAGGCGATAACGGAAGACGAATTAAAAACGCTTTTCGAGACGAAGGAGCACCCGGTGCATTACCTCGGCCTTGAGATAAGCGGGATGCCGCACATAGGGCACCTCCTTTTCGGGGGCAAGAAGATTAACGACCTCAAAAAGGTGGGCGTAAAGACGCAGATACTGCTTGCGGACTGGCACACCGTGGCAAACAGGAAGCTAGGCTCGGACTGGGAGAAGATAAAGAAGGCTTCGGAATTTTACAGGCATATGTTCAACGTATTTTGCCCGGGTACAGAGATAGTGCTAGGCTCGGATCTCTACCATAACAACGACGAGTACTGGAAGAATATAATGAACGCAGCCGTGAGGACTACAATAGCCAGGGCTACCAGGACCTTGATAATAGAGGGGCGCAGCCAGACCGACACCCTCCATGTCTCGCAGTACCTGTATCCGATAATGCAGGCTATCGACATTCATACACTAGGCGTCGACATACCACATGCAGGCATGGACCAGAGGCGCGTCCACGTCCTTGCCAAGGAGCTGTTCAAGGACCTGAAGTTCGGCACTATTGTGCCGCTGCACCATCATCTTATGCCATCGATGAGTTCGCAATTGAAGTTCAAGGAAGGTGAGAGCAAGGAGGAGAAGGTAACAGAGATGAAGATGAGCAAGTCAAAGCCAGGTTCCTTCATATCTGTCGTAGCAACGCCTGACGAAATAGAGAAGACGGTGAACGGCGCGTGGTGCGAGGCTCGTGTGGTGGAGGGCAATCCGCTTCTTCTTCTATGCAAATATGCACTGCTTCCGATAGAGTCAAAGCTTGGCGTAGAGCGCACAAGCGAACACGGTGGCGATTTAGAGTACGCAGCATACGATGAGCTGGAGAGGGACTTCTCCTCAGGAAAGCTCCACCCTGCTGACCTGAAATCTGCTGTGGCCAAATCGCTGGTACGCATCCTTGAACCAGTAAGGAAGGAGTTCTCTGGGAAGAACAGCAGCATGCTTGATGTGTTCAAACAGTAGAGTGGCCGGTCAGCCTTCCGGTCTTGTAAAGGGTTTCTAGCGCGCTCGAGTATGCATCCATCTGCCGCTTCCTGCTGTATTCCTGCGCTATCTCTTTTGAGAGTTTTTTTAGCTTACCCCTAAGCGCCGTATCGGAGAAGTACCTCTCTATCTTTTTTCTCAGTTCATTGGCGTTGCTTGGGTCGAAGGTGTAAAGCTGTTTGCCGAACCTCTCCCTTATATCCTCGTTTATGCTCTTTGCAGAGAGAAGAAGGCCAGCGTCGAAGTGCGCCGCCTCTATAAACGTGGCGTTGAACGATTCCCATATTGACGGAAGCACGTACAGGTCTGCAATCGAGTAGTACGCTGTTACCTCGCTGTCTGTTATTTTCCCTGATATTACCCGTATACGGTTGTCACCTTCAGCCATACCCTCATAGAGCGAGGCAGACTTTCCGTTGCCCACTATAAGCAGTCGTAACCTGTCTGACCTTATCGCCTTGAAGGCTAGTATCAAAGTGCTCACATTCTTCTGCGCGTCCTGCAGCCTGCCCAGGTAAAGCACAATGCCGTCTTTCGCGCTGGCACCTGCATTTTTCCTTGCGTTGGCCATCTGCGCCTTCATCGGCCTCTTTATCTCTATGTTGGCGCTGCTGTGTATCACGGCCACATCCCTGTTGTACCTCAGCACGTTCCTATACTGTTCCTTGTTGAGGGCAACAACCGCGTCGAAGAACGAGAAGAACCGCTTTCTTGCGGACTCAAGCCCCACATACCTGCCTGTGCCGAATGTCAGGCCAAGTATGTTGTAATCGAGCGCGCCTTCGTATTTTCCGGATGCATTTGCATGCTCTATGTAGACCAGCTTTGCTCCGTGCAGATTCCTTTTCATCCTTTTCAGGGTCACGTAGTCCTGTATAGAGCTCGATATCACAATGTCTGGCCTGACCTCCTCGAGCCAGCTTGGCGCGTTGCCGAGCCCCACTCCCATAATGGAATGCGTCGAGTAGTATGCTATCCTTGCAAACCTGCTTTCTGACAGGCTCCTGAGCGCGCCCCCCTTTGCCATCCTTCTTGCTGTGGCCTGGGCGCCCCCGCCTTCCATTACGAAGGTATTCCTGTTCTTACCTATCAGCTCGTTCCTGTAGCCGAGATAGTAGGTGCTTATGCCCCTTTTCCTAAGCTCATGGAATAGGTTGCCAGCTACCCTTGCCGCACCGCCAAGCGCGACGCCATCCTTGCCACTCGTGTCCACTATGAGAACCTTCACATATATCACTTTCTAAATTTTAATATTTCAGGGGCCAGCCCGTCAAAGTGCCGATCTGCGGCAACAAGAACCGCTTTTTCTGATTCAGCGGTAGCTGCTATTATCGCATCTGCAATCGGAATCTCTGGTTTCTTTTTCCTAGCCGCAGAAAACGAGATGCTCATATCTACAGGGATAAACTTTAATTTCGATTCAAGCAGGAGGCCAGTGATCTCCTTCGCCATACTCTCATTTGTTTTGTTGTACTTTGAATAGATCTCGATCAACGTTACGACGCTGCATGCCCCTTCGTTTGCACTTTTTTCTATGCTGTCTAGCAGACTTTCCACAGTCCCTGATCCCTCCTCTCCGTCAAAAAACGCTACCAACGCAGTTGTATCAAATACGTATTTTATTGGACCACCGTTTTTTATGGGTGTGAGCTGTGCTCAACTCCTTCTCCCGTATGCGCTCGTCCTCTGCCCTCATCTTTAGTATCGAAGCGGAACCTCCCTCTATCGGAAACGCACCCTTGAAAGCGGAAAGCTTGACAAACGGTTTTAGCAGTATACCATCTTTCTTTTCTTCTAGCATCAGCCTGTCACTTTTCACTATCCCCAACCTCTTTCTTATCTTTGCAGGTATCACTATCTGCCCTTTTGACGACACATTCACCATCCTCATATTCCCACAAAACTAATATGTAAGACAAAATATAAATATCTTACTATTGGTGCATGTTGTGGTACATCGGTTACGGTTATGAATAGTAAAGTATATAATATTTTACCTAAGTAAAATACTCTGGCTAAAATATTGGCTTGTACCTCTTGTCATTCTCAGCAGGATAACCGAAGTAGTTCATCACCGTAGGCTCTATGTTGTAGACGTAAAGGTGCTTCCTCTTTACGCCCTTGTAGTCTATCTTCTGCCCGTAGCTTATCGCTCCGAATATTCCGTTCTGGAGGTGGTCGCCGCGTTTCGCGACCTCAGGCTTTGTCATAAGACGTCCGCTCTTGAGGTAGCTGCCAGGATCTAGTATATACCCGGCCGCTATCTCGACGATTATGTCCGGTGCTATGAACAGCTTGGTGCCCTCATAGTAATCGCCTGCATCTAGCACCCTTGTTACAATGGGCCTGCCCCTCTCGTCCTTTATCTTCCTGATATCACTCATTAGCTTCCTCTTAAGCGCCTTCTTCTCGCTGTTCTTGACCGCTGGGTTGTCGAACCTCTCATCGTTTATGAATATCATCGCCATCGGGCACTTGGATAGGCTTGCAAACGCCTTTGTGTTTCTCATGTCATAATCGAAGTCGTGTATCAGCGTAAGGTCACCTGCTGATGTTCCTGCCAGACCCTTCTCGAATGTGCTTTTCGCTGCTTCTCTCATCGACTTTGGCAGTTTGTAGTATATCTTCTTGCGCATGCCACTCAGTATTATCTTTTCCCTAAGATTGTACTTCAGCGAGCTAGCCACTCCCTCCTCTTTTATGTGCTGCTTCAGCGTGGCAAGCTGATTGTTGATCAACCATCCGTTGATCAGGAATTTCTCCTTGATTGGCTGCGCTCCGTGATCGGACACTATCATAACAGTTGCCTTCTCGCGCTCTGCCCTACGTTCCACCCATGTCAGGAAGTCTGATACCCCTTCATAGAGCTGAAGCACGTAACCCTTCCACTCAGGCAAGTTCAGCGAGAAGTGCTGCACCCGGTCCTGCTCAGTGAAGCAGACGAACGACATGTCATAATCATTCTTCTCTATGAGGTCCTTGCTGACCGCGCTCCTCGCCTCTATTCCCTGCAGGTATCCGTCTGAGCACTCCTTGAGCGAGAGCTCACCGCTCCTCATCTTTGCTTCGAGCTCAGGCTCTCCTGTGAAAGAGTGCTTGTCTGCGGCGTCCTTGACGTCCTTGGAGCTGAACCTAGCAGGCAATGGATACCCTGTAATCATGTCAACGTTCTTGCTCTCCGCGGGCTTGATCAGCATCGCCGGCGTGACGACAAGGCTTTTCAGCCCGCGCCTCGCAAGCTTCTCCCAGAACGGCTCCTTTATCTTAGGGTCGTAGAAGACTAGCGTTTTGGTATATGAGGATTCGAGCTTGAAGAATTCAGGAACGCCGTGATCACCAGGCCTGAAGCCAGTGTATATGCTCGGCCACGATGGCCCGGTCATTGGCGGGATTGTGGATTCCAGGTTGGTCAGCACACCATCCTCAATTATCTTGGCAAAGCCGTCGAACCTCCTTTTCTTGTAGTAGTCCTTTAGTATCCAGAGCGGAGCCGCGTCTATTCCTACGACATAAAGCTTCCTCCTTTTTGCTTCGTTCAAGTGATTCACCGACCAGTAATATTCTGCGCCCCATTTTTTAAGCGTGTTGTTCCTGTTCCGCTAATTCTATTTTGCAGAGAGAAAACGAGTTCGGAACAAC
>CAZCIA010000005.1:0-27288 GCA_964498845.1 Microcaldota archaeon | reverse complement strand
ACGAGGCCATAAAGCTGGTGGGCGCAAAGTCAGGCAGGAGGTTCATACTCTTTGCTAGCAGCAAGAGCGCGTACGCGAAGGTGAGGGAGCTGCTCGCGAGCGCAAAGGAGTGCAAACCGTCTGAAAAGCACGCAAGCGACACCGCAAGAATGTTCGGCATAAGCCCTGAAAAGGACCTCGACGTTTTTGTGTTGCAGAAGATCGCCGTCTCAAGGCTCTGATTCCTACGCATAAGTCTCGTTTAGCGTCCTGTGTATCGCCTCTGCCTTCTTCTTCCCTATCTTCTCAACTTTCATCAACGATTTAACGTCAGCGTTGGCAAGCCTCTTTATGCTCCTGAAATGCTTTAACAAGGACCTGGCAAGCTTCGGCCCTATGCCAGGCAGGTTGGCTACCATGTACTCCTGATAGTTGGCCGTACTGTACGCCCGCCTTCCCCCTTTCATGGACGGCTCCCTGAGGCTGCCGTCCTGCTCATGCTTCGCTATGGTCGTTATTATGTCTGATGTCTCCTTCGGGCTCCTCGATGTCATCACCTCAATACCGTTGTCCACATACAGGGCCACCATGGCACCGGTTATCACATTCCTGCCTAGCCTGTATCCATCGGGATCGCCCTCGACTATTATTATCGGCAGCTGGTAGTTCTGCTTCAGCCTCTTCGCCTGGTCAAGCAAACGCCCATTCATGAGTGAGCCCTCGAAGTCCGATACTGTCTTGCGCTCCACGCACACCCTGTCCGATATTATGTAGTCGCCGACGTGCACCGTCTTCTCGTCTATCTCTATGCCGTTCGCCTCCAGCGCTGCCCTAAGCTCCTGGTTCCTTTCCCTCCCGTCAACTATCACTTTCAGCGATTCCTTCATCGCCGCTCACCGAAGGTTATGTTTGTTAAGCCCGCAGTGCCAGAACCGGATGCCAAGAAAAGCAGCTGCATGCCCTGCGGCCCTGACGGCATCGTCACATTGAAGGAGTACGCCCTCAAGGATGGAGTCAGGTTGAAAGACGCGAGTGCCTGGTAAGTTGTCTGCGATGTTGGGGTGCCTATCGTCAGCTTGACAGGCCCGTTCACTGCGGCCGCGTCGAAGCCTACAGTGGTGTTTATGCTGTATTGCACAAAGGAATTCGCTTTAGCGGTTGCGTTCGCCGAGCTAATATACGGTGCGAATACTGATACGAGGCCCGGGGATGTCGGCTGCCACAATCCTACATTGGTCCCGTTCAGGAAGGCGTTGAAGTTAGACCAGTCAAGCACGAACGGGAACGCGGCGTAGCTCCTCCAGAGCGACGCGTTTATTGCTGTCTTTGTGCTGAAAGCGATCGTCTGGTTGTCTGCGTAGACAGGCTGCCCGAAGGTCTTGACGGAGTAGGCCTCGAGCTGGCTAAGTTCTGTCGAGTTGAACGCCTGCTCGTTTATCACTACGAACTCTGTATTATAATTGTACAGGGATAACAGGGATGCATACGTGTAGTTCTCGTTGACCGAGGATTCGTACGAGAAGTTTCCGAGCTGCAGGTTCGAGACCGCCACCGCCAGGGGTATCGAATAGGTGATTAGCAGCTGCGATGTGTTGAACCTGCCGCCATAGCCCCCGAGTATTGGCTTGTGCGATGCGCTTGTATAGAATGATGCCTGCCCGGCCGCCAGGTCAGGCCGCGGCACAAGGTTGTTAAGTATTATTGGGAGCTGTAGCACGGAGAAATTTGCGTTTACAGAACCAAGGGCCTTGTAGAACGGCGGTACTGTCACGTATGTGGTGTTCGCCTTCGCGAATGATCCGTGCATTATGCCTGTGCTCTCGACAAGGAAGAGCAATGTGAATACGATAACTACAGCAAGGATGTAGCTGTTCTTCTTTGCAGGCGTGTGGAACTTATCAGCAAGGACCTTCATACCGAAGGCGGCGAGCATCGCGATCGCGATGCTGAATATAGCGTAGAACCTGTCGGCCTCCTGCACCACGCTGAAGCCTGGTATGAAGTGATAGGCATAGTAGATGCCGGGAAGGCCACTGCTCACGTAATTGCCAAGCTGGACGTACGGGCCCAGCACCATCCACCCGAAAAATATAGCAACTGCGAGCCACAGCCGCGTAGCTTTGAAGTTCTTCCATATTCCGAGTATCGCAAGGAGTATTACCGTATAACCTATGTAAGCAACACGCTCGTTCGGGTCCACGCTGTATATGGAGCTGTAGCTGTTTGTCAGCCCGTATAGCAGGCCGTTGTACGGGCTAGGCAGCAGGAATGACAATATAGGACTGCTCCATTCCGCGTCATTTGCCAATGTATTTCTGCTGTTTATGTTTGATGCTGCGCCTGGTGCAGTGTACCCCTGCAATATCGGAATGAGCCCCCACGAGCCTATTACCAGGGCTGCTATGACGGAAATGCCAAGGGCCGCCCAGAACTTCCTGTTCTTGAAGAGGTGTCTTGTACCAGGGTATACCAGATAGATGAGGAAGACGACAACCAGCATAAGGACCGTCATGATTCCCTGCTCGACGTCGCCCATAAACATCGCAAAGATGAAGCAGGCGCCCAGTCCTATACCGTATTGGTATTTGTGCACGTCCTTTATCATGCGAATGAAGAAGTATAGCGCAAGAGGAATCCACCCTATTATCATCCAGTCAAGGTGGCCTACAGCAGCGGCGGTGTGCCACGCGCCAAATGCAAAGACTATACCGGCAAAGAACGCAGCATACTCATTCTTGACAACGTAATCCGCGAGTATGAACATGCCCAAGCCGGAAATAAGGAAGCCGAGGAAGAAGATGACGTCATATGCAAATGTAATGCTTACCGCCTGGAATGGCGCGGTCAATATCGCAGCCAGAGGGGCGAATGTGAAGTATGCCAGGCTGCTCCCGATTGGATAGAAGAGCAGGTGCGTGAACCAGAAGCTTCCAGGGTTGTGTACAAGCGCATACTGCGCCCACCATATGCCCCAAAGGTTCGAATAAACATCGCCTCCTATCCCTGGCGCCACATGACTCATGTTTGCGGTTATCGGGTAGAATAGCACGAGCGCTATGAACAGGTAGATGGCCCCTGCGATTAGGTGTTTCCTGTGGATTTTCTTCTTGTAGCCATACAGTATCGATGTGAGGCTTTGCCTCTGAGAGCTATGCGCAGCGTGGTGCGCATATTCTACTGTCTCGCTTGTAGGTTTCACCTCCTCCATCGCAACACCGATAAGACTCTACTATCCTTTGCATATAAATAAAAGCATGCATCATTCGACTGGCTTCGCAACCCTTTTCAGCACAAGGTATATGGCGGCATAGACCGGCAGTTCTACCGTTGCATTATCGTAAGGGCCGTACTCCTCATCGTGCATCTGGAACGCAGGCACCTTTTCAGTTTTGATTTTCATTATGCCCTGGCGGAAAGCTATCGCATCCTTCATAGGGTCGAATGCGCCGAGGTGCGCCATCGGAATGACCCTGCCAACAAGGCCAGTGTCGCCGTGTACAGTCTCCGGTATCCTAATGAGGTGGTGTATGTCATTCGTCACATTCTTGTCTATCAAGTCGCTCTGCGCTATCGCAACCCTTTTCATGACATTCCCCCAGAATTCATCCTTCTTCGGTATGCTGACCTTGTCCCAATTACCGGTAGTAATGCCGAATATGACATCTGCCTTATTGGCAACAAGCTTCTTCGCTATCTTCGGGTCTATTCCAAGCGCAACAAGGGAATCAGTCCCGCTGTTCAGCGCTGTTACCATGGCGCTTGCTAGCTTGCCTCCCCACCCGTAATCGGATGGTGTCGGTCCAGTGAGCCTCCTACCCCTCTGCCCCAATGTCGGAAAGAACCGTGTTATGTTGAGGTTCAACCCCGCGATGTAATCGCTCATCCCCTTGCGCTCCTGCGGGCCCATCGTAAAGATATCTTTGCTGTTCACATGGACGTGATAACCCCTGTTGCCGCTGAAATTGACGCTTATCTCGCTTTTCGAGAACCCGAAATCAGGCATGAGGAACTCCTCTATGAGCTTTATCGTCTCTGCCTTGACGCTGTCGAGGCAGTTCTGGCAGACCCACGATCTTCCATGCTCGGTCTGACACTTGAGGTGGAGGTCGCTCGCATCCAGGTCAAATATGAGGCTGGATCCCTTCCATATCTTCCTTTCCATCGGCCTCGCGTCCGGATACTGGTACAAAGAGCTGGAATAGGAGGCGAATGCCGGCACCTTATCTACAAGATAATTTTTCAGCGCACCGGCATCCTTGAACGAGTAGTGCCTGAACGCTATCTTCTTCTCGAAGTCGCCGAAGCCGAATTCGCGCTCGTTGATGCTCTCTATCGGTAGGTTCGCCTTCTCGTAGTACCTCTTGAATAGGCCCTCAGCTGTCTTCCTTGAATTGTCATCAAGCATCATATCCAGATTATTTCTTCAGGCAAAGAATAAAAGTTGCTGGCTTGGAGAGAGCAAGCTTGACAATCAACGTATCATACTCCGTCTATTTAAATGCATCTGCAGACTGTCTTTCACCGGTTAGGTGAACATTATGCGTTCGGTAGGCAAGCAGAAGAGCAATGCACGGATTAATGCGCTCGTGGTTGACAATGATGGCGCGCTTAGAGATGATGTTACAAGACTTGCAGAGGAGAAGGGATTTCTAAGGACAGGAAGCCGCGCAGACCACGCATTCACGGAGTTCATGTTCCTACTGATGCGCGCCTCGGTGGGGCAAGCTGCGAAGAAGCTGCCTGCTGCAGAGATGGAGAAGAAAGCAATAGAGGTCATGGCCGACGTGCAAGGCATGGGCAAGGAGGTCCTGGTCTGCACTGCCAACCCTATCGTCGATGCGGATAAGATAGAAAAGGAGCTGGCAAGCTACAGCATAATCGCAAAGGTGGTCGAGGCCACCAACACCAAGAAGGCATTGCTGTTCAACGATGGAACCATACTGGTCGAGGATGATCCATTGGTTGCGCTGCGCGCAGCGAAAAACGGCGCAGAGGTCGTGCTGCTGATGAAACCCTACAACAGGATAACATCCTTCATATTCGGCCTGATAAACGAGAAGGTACACGTTGTGGCAGACTGGAAAGAGGCAGCGTCAAAGGTTTTGGAGCTGATAGAGGAAAGGGAATACACACCTATGATAAGAAAAGAGCAAGGCATGGGCGTTGTCCCAACTGCAGCAGAGGCCTAGCAATGAGTTTGATTATTATCGAATGCGGTCGACCACTTTTAGATCAGGCGCGAGCAAAGAATTAAACCACGGGTGCACTACGGCGGCGGTGCTTTGGATTGTTGCAGATTAAAAGCCGCCTAGCGTTTAATCATTTCTTCCTGACATACATCTCCTCTACAGCAGAGATTACGATGTCGCGGTAACCATTTGTAGGCATTATGCCCAGGTACCTCCCTACCGCAGCCTTTGCCTCATCGCCGTATTGCTCCCCTACGCTCCTAGCGTAGTCAACGCTCTTGTATTTGTCGATGAGCGATCTTATGAAAAGTATCTCCTCTTCGGTCTTGTCACACCTCTCCTTCTTCCAGATCTCATCTATCCTCTTTCGCTCTTCCGGAGTTGCACTTTTATACATGTGCAGGGCGATCAGCGTTATCTTCCCCTCATAAAGGTCACCGTTCCTCTTCTTGCCGAATTCCTTTTCATCGGAAGTGAGGTCGAGTATGTCATCGGTTATCTGGAAAGCGATTCCGGCGTTATATCCTATCTCCTTAAGCATGCGCAAGTCAGTATCAGATGCATTGCCAGTGAGCGCGCCCAGCTGCATAGGCCCATACACCGTATAGTAGCACGTCTTGCTGTCGGCTATCCTCATGTATAGCTCTTCAGAGGCCTTGCTAAGATCCTTCACATCGTGTATGAAGTGGTTCTCTATATACTGGCCTTCAACCGTGTATGAGAGCATTTCATAGAACTTGTCATAAAGCTTGTTGCCCCTCTCAGGCCCTGCCTTTACCACATAGTCCTTGAGCATCTTCCACATGGCTATTTGGCCTGTGTTGGTCGCGTTCATTGCGTGAATCCAGCCATAAAGCTTCTGCGCTGCCGGCTTACCCCTCCTAAGCTCAGAATCGTCCTCTGCATCATCCTGCATCAGTATCCAGTCTTCTGAGAGCTGCTGCGCAGCGGCAGGCAGCAAAGCGTCATCCAGTGAAGCCCCGTATAGGTGCGCCGTCAATAGCAAAAGCCCAGGCCTTCTGTACTTGCCCTGCCTGTCTATATAATCACGCATTATCTTGTGGTGGTCCAAAGGCTCCTTCATTGGCACATAATCGCATATGGTCTTGTATATGATAGGGCGGTAGGCCTCAACCATCTCCTTAAAACTGCTGTAGCTATGGCCGTTATTGGCTATGCCGTCATTGCTACCATCGCTGGAAGCCATGAACATTCATCTCTATTCTTACATATATATAGATATCGCTGTATCCGTCAATCATGAAATACGGCAAAAGGAGCAGGCCAGAATACGACAGTAAAGCACATTTAAATATCATAACTGAGATTAAATTTATCTGAGGATGACGAACATGGCGGTGAAGCAAACGCATGACTTCATTATAAGCATTGAGGGCATAGGCAGCTCTGGCAAGACCACTCAGCTTGGCCTTCTGGCCGAGTCGCTGCGCCCTAGCTACAACGTAATATCCCACAAGATAATAAACAGGAAGCTGCTAGAAAGCGTGCTCAGCCCCCTCTCTGCATCCAGGCATGAGCGCATATGGGTGGCCAACCTACCTGAGGTTGAGATAGGCTCCGACCTGCTTGCATTCGAGGCACTCTACTACCAGCGCTATTCAATGCTGAAGGCAGAAGTTGGCACAAAACCGCACATATTCATCATTGAGCGGTACCTCTACAGTTCCTTAGTGCACGTAGCTGCAAGGGCAGCGCTCAAAGAAATAGCAAAGACTATGAAGAGCGCATCATCTGCGCCTGGTGTACTTGCAGAGGTTATCCGGAACAAGAGCGGCTACGACAGTATAAGGTTCGAAACGCTGGTTGAAAAATATGCAAGCGGCGGCATCGCTGATGCAAAAGAGCACATAGACGCTATCTACAGTGCGTTCAGGGGAGCAAGAGGCATAGTGCCGTGGCCCGAAATAGTGTTTGTCCTGGACATGCCAGTGCGTGATATAAAGCCGAGAGAGGTTAAGAGAGAAAACAGGGCATACACAGACGGTGATATCCTATACTACACTGTGGTCAGGAACCTATACAAATATGTCTTGAAGAAGGAACCAGGTCTGATCTACCTGATTGACGGTACGAAAGAGCCAGAGGAGATATCCTCTGAGCTGCTCAAGATTGTAAAAAGGAAGTGCAGCCTCAAGGATTACCGGAAATGATAGTGCATCGTCAACAAAACACCAGAAAACGGTTCGTCAGGTGCGGAATACGGTTTTTCAAATATATATTGTGGTGCAGCACAGAAGAGCATATGCAACAGCTTGACGGTATAGTCGAATTCGGAGATTTTGCACTGCACTATCGTGATATAATCTACGATAGGCTTACCTCCTACATGCCCAGATCGGATGACAAGGTCTATAACGAACTCATAAGGACGTACACAGACAGGAAGGGCAAATACACAAGACCCTCTTACCTGCTCCTGTGGTGCCTGCTTTACGGGGGGAAGATAGAGGACGCGATCCTGCCAGCCGCTGCGCAGCAGGCATCGGAGGACTGGATACTCATCCATGATGACATCATGGATGGTAATTCCTTAAGAAGGGGAAAACCTGCGGCACACGTCATGTATGGGGAACCCCTTGCGATAAACGCCGGAGACGGGCTGCATGCAGTATCATGGAAGATTGCGATAGACGCAGCACGCTATCTTGGTGATGCCAAAGGCCAAGCGTACCTGAATAAATTCTACGACATAATAATAACGACGCACATGGGCCAGCACTTTGACATATCACTCACTTCTACGATAAAGGACATAACAAAGTTCACAGTAGATGACTATTACAGATCGATATATGCGAAATCTGCCTATTATTCCGTATACGGGCCGATGCAGGCAGGCGCCCTTATAGCGGGTGCTGGCAAAGAGACGATTGATGGTATACTAAAGTATGGTGCGCCGGCAGGCCTGGCGTTTCAGATAATGGATGATGTACTCGACTGCACATCAACAGAAGCAACTCTTGGCAAATCGATAGGCAATGACGTCAGGGACGGGGCGAAGACGTTGATACTGCATCATGCTGTGCAGAACGCCTCAACAGGGGACCTCGCGAGACTGAAAAAGATATACATGACGGAACGGAGCAAAAAAACAGAGGAGAATGTCAGGTTCGTCCTGGATAAATTCGTAGAACTAGGTTCTATAGGGTTCGCTAGAAAAGAGGCAGAGCGGCTAAGAGCAGAGGCAGCGCAGCAGTTCGAGGTTGAAACCAGAAGCATGCCAGAATCAAGGACAAAGGAGCTTGCAAGGTCTGCGATAGGGCATACAACTAGCAGGAGCAAGTAGGCACCACATAAGCATAAAAAGGCTGTTTCTGAAATAAGGCTATGCTATCAGGAACTGACGAGATAAAGCAGGTCATCATAGCAAGGAAGGACCTGGATATGGGTGTCGGCAAGCTATCAGCGCAGTGCGCGCATGCTTCCATCCTCAGCTTCCTGGAGGCCCAAAAGGCAGACAAATCAGTCGCAAACGAATGGCTCAGCTCAGGCCAGAAGAAGATTGTGCTCAAGGTGGACGACGAGGAATCGCTCAGGAAGATGTTCACAGCCTTCAGGTTCAAGAAGATACCGTGCGCGCTTGTCGATGATGCAGGGCTTACTCAGCTTCCGCCAGGTACAACGACAACGCTAGGGATTGGCCCCTGGAGAAGCGGAGAGATAGACCAGTTTACTGGAAAGCTGAAGCTTCTCTGATCATACATAAGTGAGCCAATCCTCGAACTCCTTGTTCTGGCCCGTCACAACCTCTGTGTACTTCTGGGAGAGCAACTTGGTTATTGGTCCAGGCTTCCCGTTTCCTATCTTTATGCCGTCTATATCAACAACTGGCGTAACCTCAGCCGCGGTGCCGCAGAAGAATACTTCATCTGCTGAATAAAGCTCCTCCTTGTGCAGCTCCCTCTCTTCCACTATGAGGCCAAGGCTCTCTGCGATCTTTATTATCGAATCCCTCGTTATGCCCATGAGTATGTCTGCGCTTGCGCTTGGCGTTATGAGGTGCCCGTACTTCACTATGAATATGTTCTCTGCCGCGCCCTCTGCCACGTACCCATCAAGCGATAGCAGTATCGTCTCGTCGAAGCCGGACGCCCTAGCCTCATTGTTGGATATTATCGAATTGTTGTAATTACCGGACGACTTCGCCTCCACAGGCAATATGCTCGAATTGATGCGTCTCCATGAGGATATCTTGCAGCGTATGCCCTTCTCCTTTCCTGTGCCGTAGTAAGCGCCGAACGGCACAGCCACTATGTACACGCTGGTCACACCGTTCCATATCCCTACGCCTATGTTATCCGTGTTGTAGAATATGAACGGCCTTATGTAGCATGACGAGAGCTTGTTCTCCCTGACCACCTTCATTGACGCCTTGGCAAGCTCCTTTGCGCTGTACCGCATCCTCATCGAGTAAATCTTCGCGCTCCTCATGAATCTCTGCATGTGGTCATCTAATCTGAATATCGCGGTGCCGCTCTTTGTCTCGTAGGCACGCATCCCTTCGAATATCCCGCTGCCATACTGCATCGAATGCGTTAGTATGGGCACCTTCGCATCCTTGTAGCTGATAAGCTTCCCGTCAAGCCACACCTTGAGCTTGCTCCTGTCATTGGCGCTGCCGCGCTGTTTTGCAGCCAAAGAATCACATTACTACCAGCAATAAACTTAATAATCCTTTATTGGTAGGTTTTACCATGGAGCTGAGCAGGGACCGCGCGCTTTCCATACTCAAGGGCAAGGGCATGACCGACTTCCAGATAAAGGTGCTGCTTGCCACCATGAGGATACCAAGAGGTGAGGTGGTAACGTACAAGGAGCTGGCCAAGATGATTGGCTATCCAAAAGCGTACAGGGCTGTTGGCACAGTGCTGAAGAACAACCCGCTAGCGCCGCAGATACCGTGCCATAGGGTCATAAGGAGTGACGGATCGCTAGGCAACTACTCAAGCGGAGGCACTAGGCAGAAGAGGAGGATGCTCAAGGCTGAGGGAGCGATAAAATAAAGGGCTGGAAGCCCAGCCCAATTGCAACTACCTATGGTAGTAATCCACCCGCCGCAACCCCACAGTCTCGCTGATCACCGCACCGGTGAAGTATTTCAGTATTTCCGCCTTGCTTCGTTCCACTACCTGAAGGGCATCCCTCCCATGCCGCGTCAGGCCAAGGCTCTTGCCCACTTCATCCCTTGTTGCGAAATCGATGAGATTGCGCTCCTTCAGCCGCTTGAGCGCGTACCACACGGAACTCCTTGAAATCCTGTACGATTCCTCCATGTACTCCACGAAGCTGGATGCGCTGCTTATGCCATCCAGGCCTATCTCGAGCATGATGAGCTGCTCACGCTTAGTGAGCATCAAGCCAAAGTCTAACCTAGTAGTAGCTTCCATTTGGACCATCGCAAACACCTGATTATTTTTATGATGTTTTACGCGTCCAGATGGAACATCGGTGTATTATCGATGCATGTCCACTTTGCTGAGCTTGCGCTGCCTATAACATAGGAAAAGTCCCTTCGCAGCGCTTGTTTCTGCATCTACACCACATTCCATTGCGTTAATTAAATTGCGCACTACCACATATTTAAAGGTTATGTGCAAAAGGCGGACTCTTAACCGCGTGTCAATAAGGCGCCTTTACATCCAAACCTGGTATTCCTTTGAAATCTTTGAGGTTTGACGTGTAGAGCGTTGTATTAGATGCAAGCGCGGTAGCTGCTATTATAGAATCTGTAACCGGGATTCCATTCTCCATCTTTATTAGGCCTGCCCTTTCCGCTACCACTTCGTCTATAGGTATCTTTTCAAAGAGGTCAAGCAGCCTCCTCAGCTTTTCCCTACGCATGCTGTCAGATGCGTCTTTCCCTGAGAAGAGTTCAGCCACCGTCAACATTGATACGCTGCCCGCCATCAACCCATCGCCGACCTTCTTCACCAGATCCACAGCTGCCTTATAGTTCCTTAGGTGGTCTATAAGTATCGTGGTGTCAAACACAACTCCGCTCATGCCAAACCAAGCCTCTTCTCCCTCTTTTCAGCCTCTTTCCTAATTCTCCTTACATATTCGGCTCCGGTTTCTTTAATTTTCCACATTCCAGCAGTCTCTTCCACTATGCTTTTAGCCGGTTTTACCCTGGCCCTTAGCTTCTCGTTTATCAGCATGGACAGCCTTTTCGTTGTACCATACCTTCTAACAGCCTCCTCCACAAGCTCTCTGTATATTTCAGTATCCAAATTAATAGTTGTTTTCACCATACCATTTCACCATATGAATATTTAACCAGCAAGGTATAAATAGCTTGTGGTGATCGAGCGTCTCAGATGCATCCGATGTCCTTGAATGCGTGAAGCTGCCTCCCTACCTCGTCATCGGTGTTAAATATTTCTATCTTTATCTTGTTTTTTTCTGCTGCGCTTAGCAGATTCCTAATCGCAGCGTTGCTTAGCACGCTGTCGTTTACAAGCACTGTCTTCGCCTCGTAGTTCGCAATGGCTTCCTTGACCGCGTCCATACCCGATTTCGACCTTCCGGACGCAAGGCCCTCAAGGAACTCCACCATCAGCTTGAACTCCTGGCGGATCCGCTCGCCTTCAAGTATGCTTGCCACATCATCGCTCTTTATCAGCTCGTATATGCCAGAACGTTCTACATTGCTTGTCTTGAAGAACAGTATCCGCTTGTTTATCTTCTTGAGAAGGCCTTTTGTCTCTGCATATTTCTTCAATTCATCCTTGGTGAAGCCAGGCCCAGCTATGATAATGACGTCTGTGCTCATGTTGCCTGCTATGTCAATTATCTCGCTGAAGTACTTGCCCTGCTGCTCGGTGAACTCCTTCTGGCTCATCCTTTTGCTTAACCTGCTGTACACCTCGTCCTTGAAGGACAGGCCGTAGCCGTAAAGATAAGCGGGCATCGCCTTCTCGTCGTCTATCGCTATTATGCCCAGCCTGGGCTTCCTTGAGTCCTTGACTGCGTTCTTGACGACTTGAATTAGGTAGTCGGGCCAGTCGCCTTTCGTTATCTCAAGGGTGTCGCCAGGCGCTATGTTCAGCGTATGGTAGCTGTTCAGCTTCACGTACTCCAATGGCCTGCCCTCAACTATCTTGCCCATGAAGCGCAGCCTCACAGCGTTCTTGTCGAGCTCGCTCTTCTCGACCTTCAACCGTATTGTCACATCTTTAAGTTCACCTACGTCTTTCTCGCTGCCCTTGAAGCGGCGGACGCTTTCCGACTTGACAAGGTCTCCCTCGAAGACGATCCTCTGGATCGCCCAGAGGTCCTCCATGCTGTCCGCTCGCAGCTTCAGCGATCCGCTAGCTTCGTAGAACTTTATGATCTTCATTGCACTCTGCATAGAAGAGTCATGTAAAGTATTTAATTTGTTTGAGAGAGATACTCTGCCGTGATCAATTGCTGCTAACTATCACTAGTACCCTAATCCAAGTATTCACGTCATCGTACAATACGATATCAAATCTTCTTTCGGTGTACGGCTATCTTGCCGTATTCGGGCTGATGCTCCTTGAGGGGTCATCGCTTCCAGTGCCTAGCGAGGTGGTTATGCCGCTCGCAGGTCTTCTTGCGCAGAAAGGCATATTCAACTTCTACATAGCTTTATTCGCAGGTCTCATGGGCAGCATAGGCGGTCTGATAATAGATTATTACATAGGCTACTTCCTGGGCAAGGACGTCGTCTACAAGCACCTGCGCCTGTTTCACATCAGGCAGGAATCGCTGGACAATTTCGACGAATGGTTCACAAGGAACGGAACGGCCGCAGTGTTCATATCAAGGCTGATACCTGTATTAAGGACTTTCATGAGCTTCCCTGCAGGTTTCGCGCGAATGAACGCAAAGAAGTTTTTTGCTTACTCCATAGCTGGAACGTTCATATGGGACGTCGTGCTCATGGCATTCGGGTACTACTTCCTGTCTGCAACAAACGCTGTGTACGTACTCTTTGCTATTGCTGTGTTTGCCATTATGGTCTATCTTATATACCACATGGCGATAAGAAAGCTAAGAAGGAAATAGTGATTGCCGTATCATCCCAATATAGCAACATGGTTATGCTGGAATAACAATAACTCCCACACACAGCAAAGCAATTTATAGCTGTAATCAAAACAATTACCAGTGATGATCGAGGTAATCTCTGAGCCTTTGGCTGTGAAGATAGGTAGGCGGGCTGATCCATGAACGCACTCGTACGTCTAAAGAAGGCAAGCATACGCGCATCCGACATAGCGTCGCAGTACTGGTGCGAGAAGCAGATGGAATTGAACTACCTCTATGGGCAGAAGATAACAAAAGAGATAAGGAAGGGCAGACGTATACACGGGGATCTGGAGAGCGAGACCAATGTGCCTATAGTGCTCATGCCGACTTCGTACGCCGACTTCATGTACAAGAGCATGTATACCAGCTACATGGCGCTCAAGACCCTTTCTGAGAGGAAGAGGACAAGGGAGGTGCAGGTCTACGGGAGCATGAACGGCTTCAAACTTGTAGGGAAGATTGACCAGCTCGAACTGAAGGACAACGAGGTAATAGTACAGGAGGACAAGACAAGAGGCAACGACAACATTCCATCAGAGGCGCAGATGCTCACCCACAAAGTACAAGTGATGCTATACAGGAAGATGCTTGATGATATGCGCGAGGAGCGTTATACCAGGAGGCAGTTCGAGGATTTCTACAGGACATCGACGATGCAGATAACTCCTGAATTCAAGAGGCAGCTCGAGAGCCTGGATGTGGAGAGGGAGCTGATGGGAGTTGGCACCATAACCGATGCATTCTTCTCTAGCGTAAGGCGCATGGGAAGAGTGAGCGACATGCTTTATCTAAGGTATATAAACCAGTTCACAGGCAATGTAATAAAACTCCATAGACTGAAATACAGCGATGAGGAGATGTCCCAGATGCTCGATTTCGTGATGAAGTATTGGAACGGCGAGCGCGAAGCCCTTCCAGTGCCAGAAGAGGAGAGATGGAAGTGCAACTTCTGCGCCTTCTTCGGCAACCGCTGCAAGGTCTGGTGGGGGCAATCCAAACTTGGTGTATGAATGCTCAGCAAGGACAAGCTAAGGGTTGACTTTTCGAAAGAGCCCAATAGATACTATTCAACAAAGCTTTTCGAGAGAGAGGGCTTTGAGAGGAAGCAGTGCACCAAATGCGGCAAGTACTTCTGGACCACAGACAAAGAAAGGGAGACGTGCGGCGACCCATCCCACGAGCCATATTCTTTCATAAAGAAGAAGCCGACAAGCATCGGCTACGAGGAATTCTGGAACAAGTTCTCAGCCTTCTTCAAGAGGAACAAGCACGCGATAATTGAGAAGTATCCGGTGGTGAGCAGGTGGAGGCCAGACCTCTATTTCACCATAGCCAGCATACAGGACTTCCAGAGGATAGAGAACGGGAAGATGAGCTTCGAGTACAGCGACAACCCTTTGCTGGTGCCGCAGATGTGCATGCGCTTCACCGACATACCTAATGTCGGTGTGACCGGCCGCCACCTCACCTCATTCATGATGGCTGGCCAGCACGCGTTCGATTATCCAAAGAAGGGGTACTGGCGAGACAGGTGCATAGACCTGAACTACGAGCTGCTTACCAAAATCGCAGATGTCAAAAAGGAGACGATATCCTACATAGAGGACGTGTGGGCGATGGGCGACTTCTCCGAGTTCGGGCCATGCCTGGAGTTCTTCTCAAAGGGAGCCGAGCTTGGAAACAACGTCTTCACTGAATTCGAGTATCACGATAACAAGATAAAGGAATTGCCAGGCAAGGTCGTCGACGTCGGCTGGGGCTTCGAACGGCTTCTATGGTACTACACCGGAGCGCAGACAATATACGATGCAGTTTTCCCAAAAGAATTGGAGTACATATACAGGAACTCGACATTCAAGCATGACCATTCGCTGTATGCAAAGATAGCATCACTCAGTGGGGCTATAGACGTAACAGAAGCAGAAGAGAAGGACGCGGAGCAGATGCTGATAAAGCGTGCAAATATATCACCGAAGGACTATCATACGATAATAAGACCTATGCAGGCCGCCTATGCGATAGCAGACCACACAAGGGCGCTGCTCTTCGCCATACATGATGGAGCATTGCCAAGCAACATGGGCGGCGGCTACAACCTTCGGATAATACTCAGAAGGGTGTTCGACTTCATGGACAGGTACGACATGAAGGTGGATCTGCTGAAGCTGATGGAGATGCACGCCAATGACGTGAAGAACCTTTACAAGGGATTGGCAGACAGTATGCCAGAGATAAACGAGATAATATCGCTGGAAAGGTCGCGCTACGAATCAACCAAACAATCGGCCACAAAGATTGTCAATACAATAATAGAGAAGAAGGAGGAACTGACCCCGGAAATGGTCAGGACACTGTACGAGAGCAACGGAATAACGCCAGAATTCATAAGCAGCAGCGCAAAAGCGAAGGGAATAACGCTGGACTTGCCCGAGGAGCTCTACACAAAGATGATAAAGGGGGACTTCGCAAGGAAGGAGGCGAAGCACGAATCAAGCATGCCCGTAAGCACAGAAGGGATAAAGAAGACGGGCAAGCTCTACTACGAATTCGCAACAGAGTCAAGGTCAAAGGTCCTCCTGTGCGAAGCAAACTACGTGGTACTTGACAAGACGCCATTCTATCCAGAGAGCGGCGGCCAGGAGAACGACACGGGGACGATAGGCGGGGTGCCAATCAAAAGGGTAGACGTGATAAACAATGTAGTAATACACGAGATGGAGGGGAAGCCGACGTTCAAGAAAGGGTCAACTGTGGAGTGCAAGGTCAATGTTGAAAGGAGGATAAGGCTGATGGCCCACCACACCGCTACACATCTCATAAACGCTTCAGCAAGAACGGTGCTGGGACAGCACGCATGGCAGGAAGGCGCGAAGAAGGGCCCGGGCAAGGCGCACATAGACATCGCCCATTATGAGAAACTATCGGACAAGCAGGTCAGTGACATAGAGAACACGGCGAATTCTTTCATACTCCATGGGATGAAGGTCAAGATGGAGGTGATGGACAGGAGCGATGCAGAGAAAATGTACGGGTTCTCGATATACCAGGGGCATGGCGTGCCTGCAAAGGAGCTCAGGATAGTTACCATCCGAGACCTTGACGGCAATCTTATAGACGCGCAGGCTTGTGGTGGCCTCCACCTGATGAACCGTGAGACGCTGATCGGGCTGATAAAGATAATATCAACATCTAGGCCGCATGACGGCGTGGACAGAATAGAGTTCGTCGCTGGCCTGGCAGCGCTCGACAAGATAAACTCGATGGAGGATACGTTAAGGAACATATCGAAGGCGTCATCGTTGGACCTCGACAAGCTAAACCAGGGGATAACCGACCGCATGGACGAGCTGCAGCGCACAAGGAGGGAGTCGAAGAAGCTTTCGGAGGAATTGGGGCATTACATGACGGCGGCGCTTGACAAGGACGCAAAGGACGCGATAAAGATGGAGCTCGAATACGGAAGGCAGACATTGAGGGAGATAGCGACAAGGATGATAGAGGACCATGAAGGTATAATCGTGCTATTGTACAACAAGGCTGGCGATGCTGTCTGCATAGCTGGCACAAGGTCTGGGAAGAGCGCAGTAGATTTGCTCAAGGAGTTTGCTGCTAAGTCCGGCAAGAAGCTCACAGGAGGCGGCTCTGACAGGATAGCCGAAGGGAGCATGGGCTAGCAGTCAAGCCAATACAGTTTCATTACCAGCTGCAGCGCTGCTGAATTCCGCGAACGCGCTCTCTATGCTATTGGGGTACCCCACAGCGATTAGGACCGTGCCTCCACCCCTTGTACCCATCACCTCATTTTTAATAGATAACCATAAGCAACCTTTTTAAGCCTTTAATCGCTAAATGCTCTGTTTGCAAGGGGGAATCATGAGTTTTTATGTTTACACTTTAGCTGCAGGAGTCATAGCATTGCTCTTCTCGTTATGGGCCGCGCTTTCTACGCTGAGGAAGCCGGAAGGAACGGAAAAGATGAAGGAAATATCAAAAGCGATACGCGACGGCTCACGCGCATACCTGAACAGGCAGCTCAAGACCATTGTCGTATTCGGAATAATCCTTGCAATAGTGTTCTTCTTCCTTAAGAACGGGGCTCAGCTTGACCTTGCATTCGCAACAGGAGCGATCGCATCATACCTTACGGCATTCATAGGCATGAACGTTGCCGTCAGGGCTAACGTCAGGACCGCTAAGGCCGCAGAGAAGGGCACCAAATCAGCGTTCGACACCGCGATATTCGGAGGCGCCGTCACCGGGTTCGTCGCGGTCGGACTGGGCCTCATTGCAATAAGCCTTCTCTTCATTTACCTTACGATATCTAACGTCGCAATCCTAATCGGATTCGGCTTCGGTGCATCTCTGATATCGCTGTTTGCAAGGGTCGGTGGCGGGATATACACGAAGGCTGCAGATGTTGGAGCGGACCTTGTAGGCAAGACCGAGCTCAACCTTCCGGAGGATGACCCAAGGAATCCAGCCGTGATAGCCGATAATGTTGGCGATAACGTTGGCGACTGCGCAGGGATGAGCGCCGACGTCTTTGAAAGCTATGCCGTTACACTTGTTGCAGCACTTCTCATCGCGGCCAGCATAAGCGGCGCTGTCTTCCATCTGTTCTCGTATCCGCTGATGGTAGCTGCTGTTGGGATAATAGGGAGCCTGGCCAGCATGTTCTTCATGAGGGCACGCGGTAACAACGCGGTCCGCGCTCTCTACATGGGCATAATATCGGCCGTGATAATCTCTGCGATAATCGACTTTGCGCTTACGCTTCTCATGCACATGCCGTTGCTGGATTTCGTGGCTGTTCTATCAGGTCTCGTCATAGCGATACTAATATTCTGGATAACCGACTACTTCACTGGCAACAAGAGCAAGCCCGTCATAAAGATTGCGACAGCCGCAAAGGGCGGCGCCGGTACTAATGTAATAATGGGCCTTGCGGTAGGACTCAGGAGCACATGGATGCCGGTCCTTGTAATAGTCATAGCGATATTGGTTAGCTACTGGAGCGCCGGAGTGTATGGAATAGGGATAGCTGCCGTAGGCATGCTCTCGCTTACAGCCACAATACTAACGATAGATTCATTCGGGCCTATAACAGACAATGCCGGCGGCATAGCCGAGATGAGCGGCCTGCCCCATTCTGTGAGGAAGGTCACAGATCACCTGGATGCCATAGGCAACACAACAAAAGCTACGACAAAAGGCTACGCGATAGGCGGGGCTGCGCTCTCCGCAGTGGCGCTATTCGTGGCGTTCGCAAGCGCCGTAGGGCTCACAACGCTTAATGTCCTTGACCCGATCGTAGTGGTGGGCATATTCATAGGGGCGCTGCTTCCGTTTGTATTCTCGTCATTCCTGATGGAGGCTGTAGGTCATGCAGCCAACCTGATGGTTGAGGAGGTAAGGCGCCAGGTCAAGACCATAAAAGGGCTTATGCAGGGCAAGGCCAAGCCGGATTACGCGCGGGCCGTTGACATTGCAACCGTTAATGCGCTCAAGGCGCTAGTCCTGCCCGAGCTCGTTGCGATACTTGTGCCCATAGCTGTGGGATTGCTGCTGGGCAAGGCCGCGCTAGCCGGACTCCTTGTAGGCATGATACCAGCCAGCTTCATGCTAGCATTGTTCATGGCGAATGCCGGTGGGGCTATGGACAATGCGAAGAAGTACATAGAATCTGGCAACTTCGGCGGCAAGGGAAGCGATGCACACAAGGCTGCCATAGTCGGTGACACTCTTGGTGATCCGCTTAAGGATACCGCAGGGCCATCGCTCAACTCGATGATAAAGGTCGTGAGCACAATATCTATACTCTTGGCTCCCATATTCATAATGTACGCTGTTCTCTGATGAGAAGGGTGTTCCGTTGGACTACTACTGGCTCTATGCGATAATAATCTACCCTATAGTATACATCTTCCCGGCTTATGCTGCGAATGGTGCGCCTATCCTTTTCGGGAGGGGCAGGCCTCTTGACTTCAAGGGAAAGTTGAATGGGAAGCGCATATTCGGAGACAACAAGACAAGGAGGGGCCTTGTCGCAAGCCTGATATGTGGCATACTTGTTGGTGTGATAGAATACCCATTCCTGCCGTACATGCTCCCAATATCTATACTGCTTGCAGTAGGCGCCAACGTCGGCGACCTGCTCGGCAGCTTCATAAAGAGGCAGGCTGGCATTCCTGCAGGAAGGGGAGTGCCTATACTAGACCAGTACGGCTTCTTCGTTGCAGCCATCCTGATAGCTGCGCCGTTGGACCACCTTCCTGACGTTTACGGGATTATATTCCTAATCATCCTCACAGGAGTGCTTCACGTGCTTACAAACAGGGGAGCGCACAGGCTCAAGCTCAAGAGGGTTCCGTGGTAGCCCACCTGACCTCACATTTAAATATCTAAACCTGCAGAATAAATATGATGGCTGGAACAGGGAAATTCGCAGGGCTTGCGATGACAGCGCTGAGGTCCAACTTCTCAAGCCTTAAGAGGCCGTACAAGCTGAACTTCTGCGTAACATACATGTGCCAAAGCAGGTGCCTCACTTGCAACATATGGGAAATAAAGCCGAAGAACGAGCTTACCATAGAGGAGGTAAGGAAGTTCGCCGAGCGGAACAGCTACTTCAAATGGATAGAGCTCACAGGCGGCGAGCCCTTCCTAAGGAGCGACATAGCTGAGATAGCAAGGGCGTTCAAGGACAACTGCAAGAACCTTTACCTCATGACGATGCCGACAAACTCGCTGTGCAGCATAAATATAGTGGAAAAGAGGCTCAAGGAGATACTTGCATTGGGCATACCAAAATTCGTTGTTACTGTGAGCTTGGACGGCTGGAAGGAGCTGCACGACAAGATCAGAGGAATACCAAGCAACTTCGACAAGGCGATGCAGATCTATGGGATGATCCAGAAACTCAAGAATGAGTACGGGACGATAGACGCTGTTTTCGGTTATACGATGAGCAAGTTCAACCAAGGCCAGTTCGAGCAGACGTACAGCGCAGTGAAACAGCTGTATCCCAATGCCACATACAATGACTTCCATATCAACCTGGCGCAGACGTCAGAGAATTACTACAAGAACGAGACGATGGACATAAGGCCTGACTCTGAGATGGCCGCGAAGGAAATAGAATACTTCCTTGTGAAGAGGGGCAGGAGTACAAATCCTATGGTCATAGTGGAGAACGCGTTCCTCAAGAAGCTGGTAGAGTTTGCAAGGACCAAGAAGAGCCCAATGAGGAGCAGGAGCCTTGAAGCATCCTTGTATCTGGACAGCTGGGGCAATGTTTATCCTTCAATAATGTGGAACAAGAAGATAGGGAACATACGTGATGTTGACTACGACCTTTCGAAGCTGTGGCACAGCAACGATGCAGAGGAGGTGAGGGCTGCCATAAGGGAGGGGAGGCAACCGAACGAATGGACATCATGCGAGGCTTACCAGGTGCTCACTGGCAGGATAACCACGTTGCTGTGACCTGGCGTAATAGGAGGGCTAATTTAAGTATGCGTAAAATGCTTCACTATTTCTTATACAAAAGTATATAAATATGTAATATGGTAAACATATCACATCTGCGCAGTGCAAAACAGAAGTCTTTTATATCATATATACGTAATATATATGATAGGTATGACCTATGAAGAGACTATGCTGATAAAGCTGGACAGGAAGACCAAGAATAGAATGAAGCGGTTGAAGATAAACTGGTCAGAGGCCATGCGTGAGTTCATAAACAGGGAGCTAGACAGGGAGGCGAGGTTCGAGGAGGCGGAGCGTATAAGGAAATCGCTCTTCAAGAAGCGCCCTGGACTGGATTCCACGGAGATAATACGCAGAATGAGAGATGCTAGGCATGGAGCAGATAGTGATTGATTCCAATGTACTGGTAAAGCTCTTCATTGATGAAGAGTATTCAGAGAATGCACAAGAGATCAGGGACGCTTATCATAGGCGTGACATCTGGTTGTGTACTCCATCGCTGGTAATCTACGAGCTGATAAATGCACTTCAATATAGGGGCTTCTCGGCAGAAGAAATAATAGAGGCGCTCAAGGCGTCATATGACTACGGTTTTGAGATCAAAGAGGTGTGGCGGCAGCTTGCCGGCGTTATTGCTGAGATGGCAGCAAGGTACATGATAACCGCTTATGACGCCGCATATGTCGCCCTGGCTAGCATAATCGGGGCAACGTTTTATACAGCCGACAGGAAGCTCCTTGACAAGACAAAAGAGCTCAGGTTTGTGAAGCATGTCGAGTTCTTTGAGGCTTGAGTCGAGGCTACCTCGCAAGGTATGAATAGACTTCGTCAACCTTCCTGATGAACCCCTTGGAGTTCCTTGTGCGTTCGTTTGGCCCCACAATCACCGTTTTCTTTATCCTTGATGGCTTGTCAGAGAGCACTATTACTCGGTCTGACACCTCAACCGCTTCCTCGACGTTGTGCGTGACCATTATGACTGAATCCGGCCTGCCCTTGTCGCGCAGCAGCTCTACGACATCTTTTCTTAGCACATCGGCCGTGAGCGCATCGAGGGAGCTGAATGGCTCGTCCATGAGAAGGACCTTCGGATTGGAGGCTATCGCCCTTGCTATCCCTACACGCTGGCGCATTCCCCCGCTAAGCACGTTTGGATAGGAGTCCTCAAAGCCGGATAGTCCGAACATCTTGATAAGCGACATTGCCTTCTTGTCCTTTTCGTTGCCGCTTATACGGCTTCTAGATAATCCGACCTTTATGTTCTCCACGTTCGTGAGCCACGGAAGCAGCGCGAAGTCCTGAAAGACGAAGGATATGCCATCCATTGGCCTGTCCACGTGCTTGCCTTGGAAGAGAACTTCACCTGATGAGGGCTTGGTGAGGCCTGCAAGTATCCTTAATAGGGTGCTCTTGCCGCATCCGGAAGGCCCTATTATCGAGATGAATTCGTCCTTCACTGCAGTGAATGACACGCGGTCTATTATCCGTGAAGCGCCGTAAGAGAAGACAATCCTTCTTGCCTGCATTATGCTCTGGCTAATGCCAGCCGTTTTTGCCATTGTTTGCCTCAGCGCCTGCCGTGCCATAAAGCATATCGAATATTTTTAGGCTTTCGTCCATACCCTATAGTTATCCCCAAAGGGCAGCCACCTTCCTGTAAAGCTTCTTCCACACGAACGTGTCTATTATGATTATCATCGCTGTCAGGTTTATTAATGCTGTTGCGACAAGGATGAGATGCCCTGAGGCAAGCGACACATCGAGCAGCTTGCCTACCCCTATGCCAACAGAGCTTACTATATTCGTGCCTGATATCCCGCTTGTTGTGAAGTACTCTGCAACAATGCTGGCGTTCCACATGCCTGCTATGGCAGTGATGCCCCCGGTTATCATGCCGGGAAGCAGCGCGCTGAAGTAGACCTTCCTCCATGCAGTGAAGCCACGCAGGCCGAATCCCTTCTTTACCTCAAGAAATTCTGGATTCAGAGTACGCGCGCTGGCGAGCATCCCGAATATCATGTACCAGATGCCGCTTATGAAGAAGATCAGGAATGCGGTAATCTCGCCGCCGTACGGCCTGCCGTAAAGCGTGCCTGCTATTGCAGGCAAAAGGAGGGTGGCAGGTATAGACGCAAGGATCTGGAACAGTGTGACGTAATTGCTGCTCCTCTTTGCGATGAATACCAGATATACGGACAACGGCACAGCTACTATGAATACAGCAGCAAAGGCGATCCACACCCTTGCGAGCGATGCAAGGAGCGCTGTAAGCGATGAGGTCTCATAGCCGATAAGGTAATTGTAACTGATGAATAGATAAGAAAGTATCACAACAGCTGCCACTATCCCTGCTATGTAATACGGGAGCACACTCCTCCTGGCTTTTGCTGCAGCCGCTATCTCCTTTGTGCGCTCACTCCTTTTCTTGGGCATGAGCCTTATCCTTGGCATGCGTATAGGGCTCCTCCCCCAGAAGGCGCGGACGTGCCAGAAAGCATGCTGCTGGGTGCGCCTCTGCTGAGGCTCCATGTACCTTGAGGTGTATCTTTCGAACGGCCTGAAGAGAAGGAACCTGGTCGCGATTACGAACAATATGAAGACAACTATGCCAATTGCATAGAATATCGCATTGCCTGAGAAGGCAAGCTTCGCTATCTCCACGCCTATGCCGTACTTTACAGAATATACGGTGCTGCCTGTTGAGAATATCTCGCTAGTTACAAGGTAGAAGAGGCCTATCGCGAAAGAAAGAATGGACTGCTCGGCGACGCGGGGCATGCACGCAGGTATGAAAACCTTGCGAAGGCGGTCAATGCGTTTCATCTTGTATACTTCAGAAACCTCGATCGTGTTTGCAGGGATTGTGCTTATCGATTCATAGACCGCAAAGGCGATGTTCCAGATCATGCTTGTTGTTATCAGAAGAATCACAGAGGCGTTTATGCCTATGTAATTCGGAAGGGTGCCAACGACCAGGTAGATAACAAACGGGAAGAATGCGAGTATGGGAAGCGTCTGAAGTACATCAAGTATGGGAATTATTATGCGGCCGGCGGTCTTGGACCTGGCTGCGAGTATGCCTATGAAGATGCTGAGCACGATCGATATGAAGAGAGCGATGAGCATCCTCGCCCATGAGAATGCGGAGTCGATGACGAGCAGCACGAGCAGGGAGAGCAGGTCAGGCATGATAATGAATGCAAGGAGGCTTCTTTAAGTCTTGCTGGCAGGAAGGATAACAGTGCTGCTGTAATCCAAGAAACATTAACCCATCGCCAGCCTGAACTCCTTTGCCACGGTGGGGTAATCCGGCACGTCCCTAGCAAGCCGCGATAGCTCCCTGACCCAAACCTTTCCTATCAGCTTAATCCTTCTATCCAGCTCTTCCTTGGAAAACCTTTCGCCCTTCTCCTTGCCGTATTCGCGCATCTTCCTGTCTATAGCGCGCACATCTGGCCTTATCCTGTATTTCTTGATCAATATCCACGCATCGTACAGATCCCTTGCCACTGGCCCGGTTCTCTCCATCATCGATTTCACCTTGTCGGCGAGCAGCTCTTCCGCAGACGCAACGGAGAGCAGATACGGCCTGATGTCCTCGTATATTGGGATCCTGCGCGCGGTCCTTACAGGAAATACCGGTCTCTCGTATGTGTTGATGTCAATGCCGACGGTCTGCTTCGCCTGCTCGTTGCCAGACAGCGCGTATATGGGGCCATTGACCTTCAATGTGTATCTGAGCATATTCCTGTATTCCGATAAAGAATATTCAAGCCGGTAGCGCAGGCCAAGGTTAGAGATCACAGTGCGCACAGCATCGTCTATCCTTTTCGGAGCCTCCTTGCCGCTTAGTATGAAGTCCAAATCCTCTGAGAACCTTCCTGAGCCGTAAGCCTTGGCTATGGCTGTGCCGCCCCTGAATACGAGCAGGGCTGCAAGCCTGCTTGAGAAGAGCCCGGATAGGAGCAGCTCCTGTATGTAGTCCTTCTCTGCATCCTCTGTCTTCACGAAGCCTAGAATATCTGAGTAGCCCCTCCACCTGTCAATCTCGCTATCAGGCCTTGCCATATGAAACAATCCTCGCAATGTTCTTGCGCACAGCGTTCCTGAGGCGTGCAATGCCCTCAGTAACCGCATCAGAGCCCATGCGCAATGCAAACGCGTCCATCCTGCCAGGATCAATGATCCCGGCCTCGGTCGCACGCACGAACGCCTCCTCAACATACGCGTATGGCGGATTGCCAAGGTGCAGCGCGTCTATTATCGCCTTTTCGGCGTATGCGACGGATGCACCACTCTCCCTGTCCACATAGAAGCCGAAGAACCTGGACCGTGAAAGTACTGTGAAGTGCACAGAGATGCCCTCTATGCCTATAGGGGAATGCCTCTTTAGTGCCATCACGTCTATCGCGGCAACGTTCTGCGTGGTTATGTTATGGTAACGGAACGCTGCAAGAAGGCTTATGTACGACGGCTGGGCCACGCTTGACGCAATTGCATAAACCGGCGTGCCAGGCAGATAGTACCTGCCGCGCTCGATGCGCCTGATAATACCCCTCTTGCACAGCCTGCCCAGGAAGAGCGATGCGTACTTGCCTCTTTTGCCTGTTATCCTCTCAGTATCCATGAGCGTGAATACGCCGTGCATGCCTTGCAGCGATGCAAGGAAATCCATGGCTTTCATGATAGAATATGCAAGAGCTGATATTTATATCTATGCTTTATATCTATCAAAAATGATAGATTTAATACTAGACATCGTGTATTCACGTAGGTTATACTTCTATAACCTTTGTTAATAGTGGGCCAGAGGGCAGGCAGGCAGCCGAGCGAACGGACCTCATGCTGGGCTTCACTAGTTTCTTATACAAAAGTATATAAATATATAATACAGTAAATAAATATAGAAGCATCGATTATGGAATGAGGGCTGGCCGAAAGGCTTATATAATATACTATATCATATAGTATACAGTGAATATAATGACCAAGCTCGTCTCCCTTTCAAACGAGGCATACGCAACTTTGCTTAAAAGAAAGGGAAAGAAGATGTCGTTCTCCGATGTCGTGATGTCCCTTTCTAAGGGAAAGGGGGACATAATGAGATTCGCTGGCGTGCTCAAGGATGTGGACGTCTCGGAATGGAAGAGGCAGGTAGCCGAAGACAGGAGGAAGAATTACGGAAGAAAAATAAAGGTGTTATGACGGTCCTGCTGGATACCGACGTTGTAATAGACTTCCTTCACGGGGTTAAAAAGATCGTGGACGCCGTAAGGGAGCATTCGGCCGGTGAAGGAATAGCTGTAACATCAGTAACATTGTACGAGTTATTAAAGGCCGAAAACGAGAAATCCCTGAGGTCGGTGTATGATTTTATGAACGACGCGGAGGTTTACAGTATGGGTGCAAAAGAGGCAGCCGAGATATCAAGGGTATACAAAACGCTCAAGAAAAAGGGCATGCTGATCGGAGAAAATGGCATGATGATCGCAGGCATAGCCCTGTCGAACGGCCAGATACTCCTTACCGAAGACAAGGGTTTTGGAAACATAGGCCACAAGGACATAATCGTAGTATAATCGGGGTTCACTAACCTCTTGCCCCTGCAGCTAGCGAATCAATAATGGAAATAAGGAAGAGAAGCCGTTGCTTTAGGTTAACACCGTACTGCCTGGCTCATATGTGTACTTCAGCCTTACGCGCGCTTATCGAGGAGCTTGAACCGTCTATGTATGCAGAACCTTGGGTCACTGTTGAAAATCAAGGTATGCAACTTTAGCAAATGGATCAGCAAACAACGAGGACTTTGATTCCAATAGGAAGTCCATCCCCAATATAGATACCGGGGAAGTTATGCTTCTTTTTCCAGAGCGCATCTCCTCTGATACCTTCATGCCTTTGAGCGGCACTGCGAAAAGATCATCGTTCTGTGTGCGAAAATTTATTCTGGCTTCACCCAGCATGTATAGCCCTACCTTGTTTCCTCCCATCAGGGTCACCGCATGCTGGGTCAGGTTCTTTGTGAATATCCTTGCCCTATACGCAGAAACCGAATCTATGAAAGTGTGCGGGCTGCCAGTATCAATCACAAACACTATAGGTATCGCTATCCGGTCTCTTGGCGTTACTGTGCACGAGACAGACATCCTGTCAAGGCTGCTGCTAAATTCAAGAGGTATCCTCAAACCACAACCCCGTTATCAGTAAAGAATGCTTATGCCAGCAGCTGGTATGTACCTTACCAGCACAGGAACTTCCTCATTCACCTTCTTGGACAGGCGCTGCTCCACCGCTTTAAGGCTCTTCCCGCTTGCCACGACCTTGCCCTTCTCTATCGCGATGAACTCGTTCGGGTATCTTTTTTGCAGAGCCCTGTAGCTCCCCCTAATCAGGCTATCGTTCCTGTCCATCTGCTTGATCAGCTCCAGCTCGTCAGCCATGTTAATCAAGCAGATTCGCGCATTTTAGCTATTTAAACCTTGCTGTGGCGCTTGCAGTAAGGATAACCGCACTGCCGCGACCTGACGAACCTGAGCGCCGGTTCAATGACGTA
>CAZCIA010000004.1:0-31387 GCA_964498845.1 Microcaldota archaeon | reverse complement strand
AGACTATGCCCTCAAGTTTCTTCTCCACCTTCGCCCTGTCAGCCGTGGTCAGGTCGCTTATGTCCCCCGACAGCTGCTTTACATATCTGGCTACAGCCTTGTAGCGGTTCACGTTAAATGCCACCTGCTGCTTACCTCGTACGTATTTCTGCACTCCGCGTGCTGCCTCCATCACTGCTAGTTTTATCTCGTCTACTATCTCGTCCTCCTGTGCAATCGCCTCTTTCCCTACGCCGGAATAAGGCACATAAACCGATGATAGGTTGACGAATACGCTCACCGGCTGCGTCTCCATGTCTATGTTATACCTTCTCCACTCGATATCGTTGGCTGCCTTGCTTATGGCGCAGCTGCCGCTGTCGAAGAGCAGCGGCACGCGGTTCGCGAACCTCAGCACGTTCCCGGCGTAGCCTTCCTCGACCTTCTTGCCCGAGTTTCCCCCGTATGAGACGGCGGCCTCCACTATGAACGGAATGCCGCCTCTGAAAATGCGCGGCTTCCTCTCTGTAACTGACATGTGCTCCGGGTCCAGTATATTCTTAAGCGCCACCTTGATCTGCTTCTCGCCTATCGGAACGACCGAGCTGGCGTCAGGCGCGATCCACTTCGCCTTTCTGATCGCATTCACGAGCTTCTCAGCTTCCTCCCATTTCAATTGCTTTGGATCCTTGTCGAAGTCCAAGCTGCTGTCTATCTCCTTCAGCTCCGCTATCTTGTTCTGCGTTGTCCTTGCAAAGGTGTCTACAAGGAACGAGGACACCTTCCTGCTCAAGCTCATATGTGCGAATTCGAGCAGGTCGTTTGTGGACAAGCCTGCGGGGTGCGGCCTCGCCACCTCCGGCCTCTTGGGCAGCTCCTTTACAGACCTTACAAAAAGGAATTCCTGGCCATCCGGATCAGTTAGCTTTATCTGCGCGTGCGGGTTAGAGAGCGCTGTCCTCCTTACGTACTCATAGGCGCTGTGCTCCCCTGCCTCATACCTGATGTCAGCGAACTCCCCCTCTATAATTAGGCCTTGCGGAATGTCACCGATGTCTTCCATCTCCGTTATCATCGGCTTGTTAGTCGCGGTGTTTATGCCGAGCCTGCACGAGTAGCCTTTTCCCGAGCTGGTCGAGGACTTGACAAGTACGGGCTTGCCGGTTGTTATCTGTGCAAACAGGACGCAGCCTGCAGCGCCTATCCCCTGCTGGCCCCTCTGCTGCATGTACCTGTGGAACTTTGTGCCTGCAAAGACGGTGGCGAGGGCCTTGCCTACAAAATTCTTCGGTATGCCTGGGCCGTTGTCAGACACACGTATCAGGTACCTGTTGCTGTTGCCGTTGCTGTCCGCCTTCTTTATCATGACGTCTATGTCAGGCAGTATGCCGGCCTCTTCGCATGCATCAAGGTTGTTTGTAACAAGCTCGTGCACTATTGTCACAAGCGATCTTCCCTGGCCGGAATACCCGAGCATCTGCCTATTCTTCTTGAAGAACTCTGCCGCTGAGTGCTCCCTGAACTCCTTGAATATCTGCTCCGCGCTTATTGTCGCCATCCTATCATCAGAAGCCTGGTGAGTGCACCGCTTCCTTGTTCTTCCTGTGGGCAGCCTCCATCCTAAGATAGGCAAGCCTGTGGGTGCCCCCCTCTATGAGGGTGTTGACAGCCGTCTCCGCTTCCTTTATCTCCTCTATGCTGCCTATGAAGCTTACAGTATCTCCGTAAACGCTTATCTTGGCTGAGCTGACGCTCTCTATGTATTTCTTTGTCCGACCATCCTCCCCAATTATCCGAGCCTTTATATGTTTGACCCTCTTCTCGCTGCCAAGCTCGTCCTTCAGGTCTATCGATGAGAAGTAGCAGTCATCGTCCAAGAGCGACCTTGCCGTTTCCATATCGAAGCCCCTGCCGAACGCGTATATCACATTCTTAGCAAGGAACTCGTTGTAGGGGTTGCCCTTTATCATTACCACATCATCAGAATTTACGGATACCTCGCAGCTGCAGATACCCTCTATCAGCCTTCTCGCCTTTCCATCCTTCTTCAGCCTATCCAACCTATCAGATGGTATGAAAACCTCTTCCATTGCATCATAATCTATTTGCAGCTTGTTATTAAAAGCCTTTTTGACGAGAGCGGAACCAAAAGGGAAATACCGGAACAAAATATCGAAAAAATGGTTCCCCTATTCGCTAATTTACAAAGCTTTAAATACTTACGTATTCACAATAGATTCGTGATTCAGTCATGATTCATAAAAGGACGGGTCATGATTCAAGCGAGGAGGGTTCGGTGCGCCAGAAGAAAAGCATAGAAAATGCGATTACTGAGATACAGAGGAGCATAGAGAACATAAAGGAGAGGACCGATAAGGAAAAGGAGCTGCTCTCTTTCAAGGAGAAATCCGATGAGACGAGCGTGAACCTCTTCTCTCTGATGAAATACATGGTAGACGAGAACAGGCGTACAACGATGATACTGAAGAGTATACAAGAGAATATGGCAAGGCTCGAAAGTGGGATTCACGACACCTACTACGAGGAAGAGGAAGTAGAGGACCAAAGACAGAATGCATTCAGAGGCGCAAGGGAGGTACCTATATCAAGGCTTGATGCCGAGATACTCAAGAGCGTACAGGTTCTTGGGATGGCTTGCGCCGATGATATTAAGAACAGGATGAGCTACAAGGGCAGGAATGCAGCATCGGTGAGGCTGAACAGGCTATACAGGCTCGGCGTCCTTGAAAGGTACCAGCTCGGCAGGAAGGTCTATTACAAATACGATGCAGGAAAGGCATCGGACACGCTAATTGTTTCACCCCCACAGTAATGAGGAGCCCTGTAGGGCTCCTCATCTTTTTTGGCTGAGCTCCAGCCCTATACAGCGTTTTTAATACCTTACACACAATTCTATACGATACAATGGCAGAGGACCTTCGCAAGATGATATCAAAGATGCCCTACTCCTATAGGGTAAACTCCAGTGCATCTAAGATAAAATCCAACTACGAAAAATACAATGGCAAGAGCGTATCCGTAGCAGGAAGGGTAATGGCGATAAGGAAATCCGGCAAGCTAATCTTCATCGACATACAGGACAGCACAGGCAGGATCCAGGCATATTTTGACTACTCTATTATAGGTGAGAAGAGCTTCGAGAAGCTGAAGCAGCTCAATGCAGGTGATATGCTCGGCGTAAAGGGCATGGTGTTCAAGACAACGCCTGGTGAGATAAGCGTCAACGTGAAGAGGTACAAGCAGCTTGCTAAGGCAATAAGGATGCTCCCAGACAAATGGAGGGGGCTTCAGGACACAGAGACAAGGTACAGGAAGAGATACCTGGACCTGATGATGAACCAGGAATCGAGAGATGTTGCAATCAAGAGGAGCATGGCAATCGGCCTGATAAGGAGATTCCTTGACAAGAAGGGCTTCATGGAATTTGAGACCCCTACGATACAGGCGCTTTACGGCGGCGCTGACGCCGAGCCGTTCAGGGTTCATGTAAGCACGCTAGATGAGGAGGACTATCTGAGGATAGCTGATGAGCTGTACCTAAAGAGGCTGATAATTGGCGGCATCGACAAGGTCTACGAGATTTGCAAGGACTTCAGGAATGAGGACATAGACACAACGCACAGTCCTGAATTTACAATGATAGAGTGGTACCAGGCCTATGCTGATTACAATGACATGATGAAGCTGACAGAGAGACTGCTCGCCTATGTGACTAATGGAGTTCTAAGCTCTGAGGAGCTCACCTACCAGGGCAAGAAAGTGAGCATGAAGGCACCGTTCAAGCGCATAAAGTTCATCGACAGCATAAATGAGAAGGTAGGCAAGGATGTGCTTTCGCTCACAGATGACGAGCTCTTTGCCCTTACCGAGAGCAATGGCATACGCCTTGAAGGCGGAAAAAGGAGCAGGGCGCACGCCTACGGCAAGCTTCTGGAGACACTTGTGCAGCCTGGGCTGACTCAGCCTACATTTGTCATAGACTTTCCAAGGGAGACGTCCCCGCTGACAAGACCAAAGAGGGGAAACCCGAAGCTTGTAGAGCGATTCGAGCTTTACGTAGCAGGGCTTGAGATGGCGAACTCATATTCGGAGCTGCAGAATCCGATGATACAGAAGGAGAATTTCGAGCAGGAAGCTGCGAAGGCAGCAGCGGGTGACAAGGAAGCGGAGCCGATGGATACTGATTTTGTTGAGGCGATGGAGTATGGCATGCCGCCGACAGGCGGGCTTGGCATGGGGGTAGACAGGCTTATCATGCTCCTTACGGACAAGGCCTCAATAAAGGAGGTGATACTCTTCCCCATGGAGAAGAGGCAGTCATAGGTCAGAAAGCACTGACTTCAGTCTCCTGAAATCATTCTCTATCAGTGACATGTTGGTTTTTATCCTGACCGCTGCAGCAGGATGCAGCGTCACGAAGTATTTCCTCTCCTTCTTTATCAGCTTGCCGTGCACTTTCATTATCTCGTCCATGCCAAGTAGTTCATCGAGCGCCACTGCACCAACTACTATTACCAGCTTCGGTTTTACTATGTCAAGCTGCCCGTATAGGAAGCCCCTACACAGAGCTATTTCCTCGTCGGATGGCACCCTGTTTTTGGGTGGGAAGAACTGCACCACGCTTGTTATGTAGACCTGCCCCCTCTCCAGCCCTGCAATGTGCAGAAGCCTTGTCAGCAGCTGGCCGCTTATACCAACGAATGGCCTGCCGCTCTCATCCTCAAACCTTCCAGGGGCCTGGCCGACTAGCACGGCCTCAGCGTCAAGCGGCCCCTCACCGGCAACAAATTTCCCGCTGAGGTCCCAGCTCCTCACCCTTGAAGGCAGCTTCCCGTATTCTTCGTTCAACCTTTCCATCTTCTCCTTCCTGTCTATGTAATCGTTCGCGTTTCTGAAAATCTTCTCCATGTCCTTGTAATGTGGAGAGCTCATGTATTCATCGAAACTTACCCATTTGTATCCCGCATGCTCCCACGATACCTTTATCTTTACGCTGGGTGCAACTTCTGCGATGAAAATGGTAAGCGTTTTCCTAATTCTCTCTTTTCCGAAATAGAACCAGTAGTTCAGGCGGCTCTTGAAGTATGGATCCAGCTTGACATCTAGCCCGCTTTCCTCTTTGGCTTCACGGACGGCTGCTTCCATTGCGGTCTCCTCCTTCTCAAGATGGCCCTTTGGTATGTCCGCCCTGTCATTTTTCTTTCTAATCAGAAAGAGAAAGACGCGCTTTCCACGCCTATGCGAATAGACGAATGCGCCCGCACTGTATTCAAATCTCAAGCGATCACACATAGTTGGCGACAGCGTAAGCGTCGCACATTATCCCGTTCGCTTTGTAATCGGAGCTTCCCGACAGAGTGTTGTAGATTACAGACTCAACATAGTTGAATACGCCTGCGGATTTGTATGTTAGCATGCTGCATGACGGCACGCCTCCGCTAGCTAGCTTCAGGAACTCGTAGTTTATCGAGAAGTAATGCCCGGACAGGCTGAACGGCGCGGCGAAGTAGTTTATGTCAAACCTGTTGCTGCCGGAATAGCCGACCGCGCTCGAAATCCGTATCCCGTTCCTGAGCAGGTACGAGCTTGAGCTCACCGTACTCGTGTAATTGGTCACCGCCACGCCAGGTAGGGGCGTGCTTACAGCCCCGACTACAACATATGTGGCGTTGTTGGACTGGCTGCCATTGAGTATTGCCAATGCAACGGTGTAGTTCTGCTCTCCTATCCTTATCACGTTTGGCGAAAACTCAGCGAACGAGGCAGCGATTCCGCTGTAGGTCGCGTTGCGGCCTACCGAGGAGAGGCTCCCGTAGAAGAACGACGGAGATGCATATACGGCGCTGAGGTACGGCAGCGAGAAAAGTAGCCCGATTACTCCGAAAGCTATTGCGATAACCCAATAGTAGCCGAACGCGCTTCTCCTCCTTGAGAAGTCCTTGGCAAGCACGCCGAGCTGGCCCTTCGCAAGGCGCGCTATGCGCAGTCCGTACCTGCCTGCAAGTAGTATCATCACTATTATCACCGCATAGAAGAAGATCTGACCTGCGAAGATGTGGAATATTGCTACAGCTTGGCCTATCCCGTAGTATACCCACGAGTATGCTATCCAGAACATGCGCACGAAGTTGAGGACTAGCATTAGCGCAAGCCCCGATAGCACCCACACAATCTTCCTTGCAAAACGCCCCCTGTATAGGTAAGCAACAGGTATCAAGAACATCACCACCGCAACGAACGTGCCTATCGGAGCGCACGTAGTGGCTATCGATATGCTTGTGTTGGACAGCGACGTTATGGTTATCCCATTTAGGGTCACCGGAGCCCCGAAAAGCTTCAGCGTATCGTAGACGAACACCGCATTGATGTTCGCGAACGCTGAATTCTGCAGAAGGAGGGGCATGAGGAGGAGGGGTGACATGAAGAGCGAGTAGACCAACAGTGGCGCAAGCCTTTTCACGCCGCCAGTCCCAAACAGGATCAGTATGAACGGCACGATTGCTAAAGGTATAAGCAGTGCGTCAATCCTGAATGTGGCGAAGACAAAGGAGAGTCCTACCCTTATGTACGATAGTAGCAATATATAGGCGATGAACACAATTATGCCGTAGGTTGCCATGCGCTTGCTCCTTTTCAGATGCAAATCTTCCTTGAGCGAGAAGACTATAAAAACCAGGAGCATGAGCATTACTACTATAACATACGAGGCAGGATCTGTGTCAAGGACCGACAGGTTCGTTGACAGTAGCGTGCCGGCCATGACCAAGAGAGTGGCCACGAAGAGCACAATTATCCCGAATACCTTGCCTGGGTCTGTTCGCATGCAAACACATTAAGTAGTGTCCTCAGCCGATATGGTCTTCATCACATCTCAGTAGTTACTCTTGTCTTCACAGGACATAAACTACTGCAAATCAATATTAATAAGCGCTCGCATAGATTAGTGATGGCATGGCAGAGAGGAAGGGTTACTCGTTTAGGAGCCACACCGCCGACGTTGAGCTGGTCGCGCACGGCAGTACCATCGAAGAGGCATTCAGCAACGCGGCGCTGGCACTCTTTGATACTTCAGCAGATGTGGCCAAGCTCGCTAGGCTGAAAGGAAATGCAAAGAAGCTGGGGATCAGAGACAAGGCTTCGACCATAGAGGACCTGCTGTGGGTAACGTTGCAGGATACGCTCTCATTAGGTGATGCGAAAGGGATATACTGCTACAAAGTGGATAAGATGTCTATAAAAAAGGGAAAGAATGATTATACGGTTGCCGCTGAATTCTCAGGAAGGAAGGAAGACCAGAAATACTCCAACATATACGTAAAAGGGGTATCACACTTTGACCTTAGTGTTGCAAAAAGGGGCAACAAGTTCATAAGCAGGGCTGTGCTCGATGTATGATGTGCTATTGTATTCAAGCGCCCGCAAGATGTGCAGGTATCGCGCTAAAACCTATGTAAATTGTAACGAAGCTGCCAATCAAGATGGCTATGCAAAACAGGATGAAGACGAGCACGGCCAAGGCGCCAGCTCTCTTGCCTGAACGATCCATCATTACAGCAAGAGGCCAGCCTAGTATGCCAGCTGCACCGAACGGCAGGTAAATTCCAATAAGGGCTAGCGGAGAGCTGGTCATGCCCATTATATACCCGTTTATGCCATATGCGATCGACATTATGCCCGTAAGGAAGGCCCAGAAGCCTATGTAACGGAGCTGCAGCCCCTTCCACACCACGATAGCTATGCTCACAAAGAGAAGGCCTACTAACGGGTATATATCATAAAAAAGTATGTTGTATGTGCCAGGAAGCGGTCCCACAGCCTGTCCGAACATCCCGCTTACGAACATGTAGATGCCTATAGCCGCTAGCGGAACAGCGCTAGCTGCCGCGTGGTCATCAAAGCGCTTCCCCTTCCTGAAAAGTAGATATCTTTCAAGTGCTATGTAGAATATTATGAAGCCTGCAAAAGCGAGGGCGAATAGCTGCGCACCCAAGAGGTTTACCATATAACAACATCCAAGCAAAAGTTTAATAAATATGTGGTATTCCGCCGATTAGCCATCTATAGTCCTTTTCAGCATGTAGCCGAAGAAACCGTACGTTGTGCCGTCCGAAGACCTCCACTCGGCGCGCAGCCTGGTTCTCTTCTCTGCCTTTCTCAGCGCAGAGAGCAGCGCCCTGTTCAATTCCTTTACATCCTTGCCCTCGACTTCTGCCTCCAGTAAAAACTCATAGTATAACCCCGAGGAAACCTCTGACTTTAGTCGGAGGAGGAATTGGTTGCGCGGGCTTTAGCCCGAGGTAGTTTACCCCCGACTCTCTTGATCGATGCATCTTTCAAATGGCTTTTGAGTGCGGGCGCAACCGCATTCGGATTATCACTGCTAATCCTGGCCTTCAACTTGAATTGTATTTAACCACTCTGAGCCAGGGGAGGAAGTCGAATCCTCCTTCTCCGCTCTGCAGGCGGGCGCATAGCCGATCTGCCACCCTGGCACATCATCCTTTTTATTCCCCATTATTTATAGTTTGTTGTGTAATCTATTAGGTGCTGGAATGGACATCTCTAATATTAATATTCCGAAGGAGCTCATATCCAAGACGAGGTCTTTCGAGGCGCAGACCCCCGTGACCAAGGTCATATCCTCGATAGACAAGTACGGCGCAGTAGTCATAACTAAGAACTCCCGCTACTTCGGGATAATAGACAACCGGTCTCTGCATAGGTTTGCAGTGAACTCCAGTGTCAGCCGCGAGACCACAGGCAAGTACGCGGTCAGCGTGCCAACAGTTGAGAGCAGCACGAGCATAGATGACATACTGCTAAGTTTTCAGAAAAGCAGGGCCAAGGCTCTGCCCTTTTTCTCAAACGAGATGGTGAGCGGGATAATAAAGAGGTTTACCATGCTTAAGGTGCTGCTCTCATTGAAGATGCTGTCAGAAATAAAGGCCAGCAATGCTATGACCTCACCCGCCCTGGCCATAGACGCCAGCGCTACCCTATCACAGGCGCGCTCAGCGATGCGCGCCAACAAGGTGAGCCGTCTAGTCGTCCTGCAGAATGGCAAGCTCTATGGGATAATAACCAATCATGACCTTCTCCTCAACTACTCCAAGTCTGGGGAACGCCTCCCAGAGATGAAGAGCCGCCCTTACAATCCGTCAGATGCGCAGCTGAGAAGTGTAGCAAACAGGAACCTCGTTGTCGTGAATTACGCGGATAATCTTGATGATGCCGCGCGCAATATGATTGAGAATGATGTTTCATCTGTAATAGTCGTCAGGAGAGGCGCTCCAGTAGGTATTATCACTGCGCTTGACATATTTGAGGGCGTGCTGACAACCCGGCATGTAGAGGAGCAGAAGATATTCATATCTGGAATCGATGAGGATATGCGCGAATATGAAGAGGACATAAGGAACAGCCTCAGTGCATTCATGAAGAAAGCAGAAAGCATAAAGAAGGCGCGTGCGCTTTCTATGGCATTTACGGTAAAGAAAGTCGGCAGCCGCCAGTACCAGATGACAGCACGGCTGCTCATGGAGGAGCATGGCACCGTCTACGTGCACGCTACCAATTTCAACATCGAGAAGACGCTGAACCAGCTCCTTGATAAGCTGATGAAAGAGATTAAAAAGAGGAAGGAGATAAGCCTTAAGGCAAGGAGGGTAGAGAGTTTCAAGAAAGGCATGGACGAGGCCGAGAATTATGAGGATCTCGCGTAACCATAAAGGGCAGTCAAGCTTCGAGCTTCTCATAACCGTATCGTTCGGCCTCGTGATTCTCCTTCCGATAGTTGTCCTTGCGTTCGTGCAGATATCATCCTCTAATTCCTCGCTGGCTTCCATTGAGGCGCAGGCCGCGGCATCGAAGCTTGCAAGCATAGCGACATCCGTTGGGGCGCAGGGTTACCCGGCAAGGCAGCTTGTCCTTGTGCAGGTGCCGCCTAGCGTCCAGAACGTCTATGTTGGGACGCAGAGCAACGGGGTGGGCCACGCCATAATCTTCTTGATATCAACGAGCGCCGGTTCCAGCTACGTGACTGCATATACTCCTATCAACGTGAGCGGCAGCCTGGGCGGCATATCATCGCAGGGCAGCTACCTGATAAACGTCAGCGCGCAGAACTCGTGCCCGTCCAACACCGCAGTGCCGTGCGTCTACCTGCAGCAGGCATAATCAGGTGAGGCGCAGCATATACGTATTCCTGTAGACCTTCCTGCCCCTCTGCAATCCGTAGAGTGTGTACGACCTCTTCGGCTTGAGCCCGTAGTACTCGAAGAATACGGATGCAATCTTCTTGTCGCTCATGTAGATGTCGTATCCGTTGTCCAGCTCATCGACCCTTGAGATGAAGGCGCCCCTAGTCTCTATGAAGTTGACGAACTTCTTCATCATCCTGTCAACAGGGTCGCGCGGTCCCCTGATCTGGAATATCGCCTCATAGTAACCGGACGTTTTCCTGTAGCAGTCGATGCACATAGGTCTCTTCACGTCCATCGATATCCTCTTTTCGAACACCGCCTCGTTTCCGTCCACATTACAGGTAAATCTTACATCTGCCGCCTTCCAGTCGTAATCCTCAATCGATATGCTGCACTTCGTGCCCAGTGCCTGTTTGATCGCATCTCTCAGCGAGTTCTTGTCAGGGACAGCATACCCGGTCGGCGTCCTGATCCGCTCGCATGACTTGCACCTCTCTATTGTTACCTTGTCGGGTATTCCCCCCTCTATCTTGCCTGTCACACACACCTCGCAGAACTCGCCGATGAAGTTGACCTTGTCGCTGGTCCTGTCGCATGTCGGGCAGTGCTTTATCATGTTTACCACTAGGAATAGTGCTTGCTGATTATGGCTCCGTATGCGGGCCTCGTTATAAGGACGCCAAGGAGCGCCCCTATTATAGTCGCTTCAGAGAAGCCGATGATCGTGACCAGCGATGTGGAGAAGAAAAGGGGCAGCATGGCTATGACAAGAAGCGCGGCGTCTGCCCACACTATGTAGAAGGCGTGGCCCAGCAGCGTCTTTGCCGAGCTGCTTGCGCTGCCGTGTGCTATCACCTCATCTGTTATTATTATCTGCGCGTCTACTCCCGTTCCCACTACTGCTATCATTCCGGCGACGGCAGCCAGGTCTATTGTTCCGACAAGCCCTATTATGGAGAAGATTATGAAGAGCTCCATGCCTGTAGTCAGCAGTATGGGCGCTACGAGGAAGAGCTTCCTATATCTTATCGTTATGAACGCTGAGACGAATATTACCGCTATGCCGCCAGCTATGGCGCTGGTGTAGAGGAACTGCGATCCCAGTGTCGGCGGTATCGTCGTCGGCGTGCCAACGAACACAGCCACGGGGAGCGCGCCGCCGCTCAGCACGCTTGCAATCTGCTTCGTCTGCGCATTGGCGTATGAGAGCTGCGCCTGTCTGGAGAGCGTTGACGGCGCCACGCCGGATATCTGGTAGCTGTCGCTAACGTTGCCGTTGGTTATAGATGGGCTGAGCACAGGCGATGATAGGAGGCCTGCCGCCGGCCAGCTCTCCATCACGGTCTGGTTGATCCCTATGGTGGTGAATGATGGCGTCATGTTAGCCCTGCCCTCGAGCTTGACGGTGTAGTTGTTTGCCCTCATGTATGAGAGGAGGGTTGCGTTTATCCCCGAGCTTGCTATTATGTTAGTGTACTTGCCCTTGTTGAGCTGAAGGAATTTCTCCGCGCTCTGCACGCTTGTATTGGTATTATACACCTCAACTACAGGTATAGTCTGGTTGCCTGCAGAGAGCGCCTGCTGCATCGCAGTGAGCGCGCTGGCCTGCGATATCAGCGATGAGGTGTTCAACGGTATCGAACCGTTGAAGAAGACGGCCGTGCCGGTAGGCCTGTCAAGGAACATGTAAAGCGGCTTGTTGCCCTGCCCGAAGACAACGCTGGCGAAGCTTGTAGCCGCTGTAGATGTTATGTAGAATGTAACGAGCCATTCCACCGAGTTATTTGCGACAGTTGGAGAAGGCTGGCCTATGCTGCCCTTGAGTATCCCGCTGCCGTTTATTGCTACCCGCCCGTTAACGTAGCCGTCGAAGCGCCCCTGGCTCTCTATTATGCTTATTGTCTGGTTTATCTCGCTGCCTGATATGCTCGGTACTGTCACGTAGACCTCGCTGTTGCCTATGCCTTCAACAGTCACCTCCTTGAGGCCGAAGGTCGAGACCCTCTGCTGCAGCGAAGCTATAAGGCTGCTCATGTCGCTTGCGTTCACGCTATGGGCAAGCGTTATCGGTATCTGCGTTCCTCCAGCGAATTCTATGCCGAGGTGCACCCCGTAGTGCAGGTCGAGTACAACGAGGGCTGCCGCTATGACTATAAGCACTATGATTCTTCTGTCCTTAAGGTAGTCGACCTTGCTCATGTGACCATCTCCTTCCTCATCTTATAGGCAAGCACCATCGGGGTGTTGCCAAGCCAGGTCGTGAATATGTCCGCAATCAGCCCGGCAAGCACAACGCCTGATATCTCAAAATACGTGGGTATAAAAGTTACATAGGAAACTACCAGCAGTATCGCGAACGTCATTATCGCCGCTGCTGTCATTGTGACCCCGGTCTTCATCGCCCCGAACGCCCTTACAACCGGTGTATCCTCGGTCCTTTTAAGTATCCTTATCGATGACAACAGGGCAGTGTCTATGGAATAACCTATAAGCATGAGTATCCCGCCTATGGAGGCAACGCCCAGCGGTATCCCGGCTATGCCCATAACGCCGAGCGCTACTATTATGTCGTTGGCTGAGCTGAACACGACCGCGAATGCTGGCACCGGCGACCTGAAGACTATGAAAACGGATATGGCAACGAGCACGAACGCCGCTATTATTATAGTCTCCATCTGCGACAGGAAGAAGCTGCCCAGCGTAGGAGTGACATCATTATACGAGTACGAGCTGAAGCTTATTATGCCCCTGAGCGACGTGATTACGCTGTTCTTGTAGACTGCAGATGCATTTGCATATGCGCTCTGGGCAACGGTGTACATTCCCTGCGCATCGCTCGAGTTGTACGCGGGCGTGCTCGCCAGGAACATGGAAAGGTACGAAAGCTCGCTGGCAAGGTTCGTGCTCATCTGCCCCAGATACCTGGTCTGGTTCGCCTCGAGCCCGCTTATTATAGAGGTTGCGGTGGCATTGCCTGGCTGGGCCTTCAGCACCGATTGGTACGATGCAATCAGCACAGCCGTGTTCGAATAGTTGCCATAAGCGCTGTACACACCGGAGGCGTAATGCGAAGCCGACGCCAGGCTGGTGTTCGGGTTGATAGTTATGGAAACGCCGCCAAGAGATGTCGAGACGATAGCCTGAGCGCCAGGTATCTTCGAATCCACTGTTGATGTAAGGGCCCTTATGTCCACAGTTGAGTTTGTCTGCAGCTGTATGCTCACACCGCCCTTCAGCGACTGGTCAAGCTGTATCTTCGGTATGAAATAGAGGCTGAATATGAGCATGGCTATCGGTATTATAATGAGCAGCTTGTAGCGCTTCATCTCGTATATGTTCCGCATTGTCATAGATACCAATCAGTAAGAGTGTACAGCGTGCAGTGAATGCAGGATTATCCGTATTTCTTCATCAGCTTCAGGTGCAGCGAGGATGCGAACCCGTAGACTATTACGAAGAATGCAAGGAGTATCAGCGCCCATCCGAAGAAGCCAGTATAGTGCAGCGTCGCAGGGACCAGGGATATGAGCATGACGCCGAGTATGAAGAGGTACACACCCCAAAATATGCCAGTGAATATGTGCCAGCCGGAATGCCTCTCCCTGTAATGGAGATGCCGTTGGAAATACAGCTCTGGGTCTAGCGTCATAACGTTACGCTTTTCTGCCATTGTCTCACCTGCTATATATGAGAGCAAAAGATTAAAAGGGTGTTGCAGGCGCGCAAAGCCATTTTAACCATGGCGCAGAAATATTACCATGGCAAGAATGAGGTCGAAGAGGCACCGCCAGGAACGCGAGGAGCGTGTGCTGAAGGAGCGCAGGAAGACAGACCAGGGCATATTCGACACCAAGACCATGATATACCTGAGCAAGTTCTTCAACAAGCGCATAATAGCAAGGCTAGGCACGCCCATAGCCAGGGGCAAGGAGGCTGACATATACCTGGCTGAGGCTGGCGAAGCCGATGCGGTCTCAGGGCAAAGGTACGTCACGATGAAGTTCTTCAGGATAGAGGCATCAGCATTCTTGAAAATGGCGAAGTATATCAAGGGCGATCCAAGGTTCGAGCGCCAGGTCGGGAAGAGCCGTGAGAGTATAATAAAGACCTGGTGCAAGAAAGAATTCGGCAACCTGATGATAGCAAAGCATGCAGGGGTGCATGCGCCAATACCATACATGTTCAACGGCAACATACTCGCAATGCAGTTCCTCGGTGACAATAATACGATAGCGCCATCGCTGAACGATGTGATGATAGAAGAGCCGGAGAGGGTCCTCGATGCAATACTCGATGACATAAAAAGGCTTTACAATGCCAATCTGGTGCACGCTGATGCCAGCGAGTTCAACATATTGATGTACAACGGAATACCATACATGATAGACTTCGGCCAGGCCGTGTCAACAAGGCACCCAAGCGCGGCTGAATTCCTAAGGCGAGACGTATCAAACATACTAAATTATTTCTCAAAAAAATATAGAATAAAATTAGATTCAAAAACGGAATACGCTAGGATTATCGGCTAAATTGCTGTGGTAACTGTTATCTCTCCTGGTCGGTGGTCTCCTTTCTCATAAATTCCTTCAACTTATAATCAACTACCTCCATCCCTCCTGCGATTGCTCCTCTGAGAATGAGAGCGGTGCCAAAGCCAATGAAAAAAAGCCCTGCAAAAAATCCATCAGGTGTTATTGCATTGACAAATTGGTTAGCCATCTTGTCACCACCATATACCAGAATCGAACCAAGGGAAACTCTCATCGTAGATATGACTGCATGCCCCGTATTTGCTATGCTTCTTATCGGCATATTATCACGTCAAATAACTAGCGTCATCCCAGATACTTATATCTTCCTAAAATTAGCAATTTGTTGGTAAAAATTTGCTATTTTGTAAAGGTCTTCGATGATAGCTTATATATATTTAGTCATATTTAGGGTCCTATCCAGCGCTATATCCAGCATGCATCTCCCATAAAGCTTTGTTACCAGCCTCTCGTTCATGTTCGTCGACGGGTTCCTCACGCCTATTGAGCAGACGTCCTTATACTTCTTTATCGAGATGTCATACGTGCCTATCGACTTAGCAATGTCTATTATCTCGCGCTTGTCGAAGCCTATCAATGGCCGTATGATTATAGGCTTAATGCCGTGCTGCGACGCCGTCATGTTGCCTATCGTCTGCGATGCCACCTGGCCAAGGCTCTCACCTGTCACTATAGCATTGGCGTGCTCCTTCTTTGCTATCTCTTCAGCCAGCCTGTAAAGGAACCTCCTGAAGAGCACGAGCTCATACTTCCTAGGTATTTTCATCGTAGCGGACTGGAAGACGTAAGCAGGAGCGTAGTATGCCTTCGCTTTCCCGCCATACTTTGCCAGCGCACTGATCAGGTCAGCCATCTTTGAGGCTGCAGCCTCTTTGTTGTTGCTGAAGGCGTGCATGTGCAGGTAAACCACATCGAGACCCCTCTTCATAGCGTATACGGAAGCCACAGGAGAGTCTATCCCGCCAGAGAGCAGCACCACTGCCTTTCCAGATGTTCCTACAGGAAGACCGCCCATCCCTTTCATCTTTTCAGATGACAGTATCGTGCCATTCCTAGTTACGCTGACAAGCAGCTCTTTCTTTGCATCCTTGTCGATCTTGAACCTGAGGCTCTTCGATTTCTTTATGAATGCACTCACTATCTCGTAGGAATTGAAGTTGGTGCCCTTGTAGGATCTTTTGGCGGCTATCCTGACAGTGTTATTCTTGCCTAACATTCCGTTTGCCGTCTTTATTATTGATGAGAGGCTATTCTTCGCCATCATCATCGGCGCAAACCACGATATTCCTGGTATGAAACCAAGCCTTTTGAGCGCATCGTCCAATTTTTTTTCGTCCTTGAACTTTAGAACGATCCTGTCCCTCTCATCCATCATCCTTGTCCCGCATCCTTCCAGCGCTTCCTTGATATTGCCCTTTAGCCTCTCTATGAACACGTTGCGATTCCTGCCCTTTAGCCAGAGCTCGCCATAATGCACAACGATTGCGTCATATCTTTTCATAGACCCACGAAAGAAAGCTGTGACATCCTCCTCGGGCTAAAGCCCAGGCTTCCAATGGCGGCTTGATTATCATCATTGACCACCAAGTTTAGTTCCTGGTTCATTGACGGCTGCCTCCTGTACTTGAGGTCTTACAACGTCTCCGGAGGCGTTACTTCCCGCATGTCCTGCGGTAGTCAGGATATTTATTGATGCGTTAAGGTCTCTGTCCTTTGACATTCCGCATCTTTTGCAGTGGAATGTCCTTTCGCTCAATCCTATATCCTGTATGTTTCCACACACACTGCACGTTTTCGAGGTGTTACTTGGGTTCACTCCTATAACTCTGCAACCAGCGCTTTCAGCCTTGTAACAGAGATATTGGATGAAGTTGCCCCAAGAAGCGTCTGTTATCTGCCTTGCAAGCCTGTGGTTCTTTACCATGTTTGCAATGCCCAGCTCCTCGTATGCAATGAATGAGTATGAATTAACAAGAGTGTGTGAAACTTTATGGAGGAAGTCGTCCCGTTGCCTTGCAATATGTTCTGACAATCTTGCAAGTTTGATTCTTGGCATTTTCCTGTTCTTACCCCTTCCCCTCTTTTTTGACAGTCTTCTCTGTACCCTCTTCAGTTTTCCGATTGATTTATCCGAAATTCTTGGATTCGGAATTTTTACTCCGTCAGAAAGGGTTGCATATTCCTTTATTCCCAGATCAATCCCTACTGTGGATTTTCCGTTTGTATACAACAGTGGGCTCTCCTTTTCAACCGAGAACGAGACATACCACTCTTGTGATTTCGTCTGTTTTATTGAAAGAGTCTTTATCCGACCTTCAATCTCTCTGTGGTTTACGAAATTCATCCTTCCTATTTTCGAGACTGAGACCCTTTTCCTCTCTATTTTGAAGCCTGATTGTGGGTATATCAGTGAGGAGACATATAACCTGAAGCGGGGGAATCCAACCTTCACTCTCTTTCCCTGTTTTCTTTCCTTTATTCTCCTAAAGAAGTTCTTGTACGCCTTTGAGACCCTATCTGCGACATTCTGGCATACCTGCGAATACAGTTCATTGAATTCCGGGTTCTTCCTCTTAAGTTTTGTGATCCACCTGTTCATGTCGTATTTTGTGAAGCCCTTTCCCGTTTCCTTAAAGTGTTTCTGCGACTGTTCAAGGAGAAGGTTGTAGAGATGTTTTGAGAGGTACATCTGTCTGTTGAGCGCTGATTTCTGTAGCCGCGATGGATACGCCCGGAATCTATACGCTATCATAAACTCCACATTCTTGTATGTAAGTAAATATGTATATACCTTTGTATGCCTTCATCCAGCGATTGAAATCGCTGATTTTTTGCTCCGATACATATAAAAGCATCAGAAAGGATTATCCCATCAAGGATTAATAATGATTTACATGAGCATAATCGCTAACCTGCAGAGCTTCGTAAACAACTCGAGGCACATACTCTACGTTAGCTACAAGCCCAGCAACGACCGATTCAGGAGGACAGCGAAGATAATAATCTTCGGTATACTTATCATAGGGCTGACCGGCTTCGTGATAGCGATAATAATATCGCTTCTAGTGTACGGGAACCTCTCGTTCGTATGATCATGAGGATAACAATCGACTTCACAAAGTCGGCTCAGGAGAACGCCGACCTCCTCTACAAGAAATCGAAGAAGCTGGCGCAGAAGCGTATCGGAGCAGAAGAGGCGATAAAGCAGCTCGAGAAGAGGCTGAGGAATGCTACTGCGGTAACAAAGACAATCAAGGCCGAGAGGGTCAGGGTAGCAGAGAAAGAATGGTACGAGAAGTTCCACTGGTTCTTCACAAGCGAGAACATGCTCGTCATAGGTGGCAGGGACGCGCAGCAGAACGAGCAGCTCAACTCAAGGCACTTCGATGAGAATGATCTCTTCTTCCACGCTAACATATTCGGAGCTTCCGTAACTATACTGAAGAACGGAACATCAGCAAGCAAAGAATCCAAGGAGGAGGCGGCGCAGTTCGCCGCATGCTACTCAAGCGCGTGGAAGGAGGGGCAGCCTGTCGTCGATGTTTATACGATGCGCAGAAATCAGGTGAGCAAGTCAACCAGCAAAGGTTCCATATCTGCAGGCAGCTTCCTTCTTAGCGGGGAGCGCGAATGGTACAGGAACGTTTCACTATCGTTGGTGTTCTTCATCAAGGACGGCAGGCTCAACGTCGCCCCAGAAGCGTCTTTCTACAGATCTGCAAGCGACTCTCGCGTTAGCCATGTCCTCGTCCGCCAAGGGCGGCTGCAGAAGTCCGATGCCGCAAAGAAAATAGCGAGCGCCCTTGATATCCATGATATAGACACGATAATGCAGCAGCTCCCTGCCGGGACGTTCAGAGTTGAGCCGAAATAAGCGGATGGGTGATGCCAGATGGTTCATTATATGATGCCAGATGGTTCATTATAAATGGGTGGCGCTATCAAATACCACGCTGGGAATATTGATGGCGTCCATAAACAGGAACATAATACTTATAGCAATACCGGCGATATTCAGGGGATACAGCTCACCCCTCACTATTTTATATATTTATGTTTATAAATATAATCATGGCTAATGCATCTAAAATACACGTCTTGTTCAAAGCTCTAGGTGACGGAACAAGATTTAACATAGTTTCGGCTCTTCTTAATGAGGAGAGATGTGCCTGTGACCTCCCCAAGATAGTTAAAAGAGCCCAGCCCACAGTTTCGCTGCAGCTCAGATACCTGGTTAGGGCAGGGATCGTGTCTTCAAGACGTGAAGGGACAAAAATTATATATAAGGTAACCAATCAGAAAGCAAAGCAGTTAATGGGTATGGGAAGCACGAAATGAGCTGATCAGATGATAAATAAAATAAGTCAGAATCTCTCAGATAATATGCTTATCTACACTGTATTTGTAATAGTTGGGGGCATCTTTTTCGGGCATATCTGGAACCGAACCTGGTTATCAGAACTTACCCTCCCAGTAGTTTTTATAATGATATACCCTATGATGGTAAACCTTTCTTTGTCGTCATTAAAGAGGGTAAAGGAACATAAAAAACCATTGATAGAGGCATTAGTACTTAATTTTATATTTGCTCCTTTGTTGATGTACTTCTTAGCCTTTGTCTTTGCTTTAAATCCCCAGATAACGCTTGCATTAATGCTGCTCTCTATTGCACCTGCCTCAAGCATGGGGTTGGGGTACTTGGGACTGTCAGAAGGGAATATGGTTTCTGGGGCAATGATTATTGCTGTTGCATTTATATTGTCGATTTTTATTTATCCACTAGCAGGGCACTATCTCACAGCTGGAACAAGCCTAAATGTTCCGATTAGTCTGATACTACAAAATCTTGTTATAATTTTAGTAATTCCATTTATTCTGGGCATTGCAACAAGGGAATATATCGAAAGAAAGCATGGTTCTGAAAAGTTTCTTAGAGTAAAGCCTTATTTCTCGGCAATAACACTGGTATCTCTATACGTTCTGATTTTCGTCATTTTTGCATCTGAGGCAGGACTAGTACTGAAAAACCTCAATGATATATGGCTGCTTTTGCCAATTGCCATATTATTTTATGGTGGAACCATAATCTTGGTAATCTACCTAAACAAGTATATCCTTAAAATTGACTATGGACAGCACCAATCTGTTGTCTTTACATCGGTCAGTAAAAACATAGCATTAACAATAGCGGTACTCGTTTCCGTTTTTGGAGCAAATGGGCAGTACCTATCGGTATTTCCTGCAATAATGATCTTATTCCAAGCTCCTTTCCTGATGATCTACCTTAAAACTAGCGGTAGAATCAAGAGCTTATTTGCAAGTGGCAAAGGCGAGTAGCAAATGAAAATAATCAATGCTTTTCTTCGGGCCCTGGAGCTGGTGCCATGAAACATTCATAGACGCTTGCTTTAGGAATTCGGGAAATCGCTCAAAATCTTCCTTCTGGAAAATCTGCTTTCCGGATCTCTGAACCCTGTTTTGTCGTATACCCTCAAAAGTGCAGGGGGTGAGATTTGAACTCACGAACCCGCTAAGGGACGAGGCCCTGAACCTCGCGCGTTTGACCAAGCTCCGCGACCCCTGCACCATTTAGTATCTGATAGAAGTATATTAAGCTTTATTGAGCTTTTTATCCGAGAGAATGGCCAATAACGGGCAGATAAGCACGGCTGTAGCTATGGCCGTTGGGCTAGGCGCCATAATCGGCGCAGGCATATTCGTGCTCAGCGGCACCGCGATAGCCCTTGCGGGGGCGAACGCATTATTCGCCTTCGTGCTCGTTGGCATCGTCGCGCTGGTCATGGCCTTCGAGTTCGGCGAACTTGGCTCCACGTTCCAGCACGTGAAGGGCGCCGCATACTCGTATGTCTACAAGACGTTCGGCAGCGAGCTCGGCTTCATAACCGGCCTGATAAAATACTTCAGCTACGCGACCGCCATGTCCGTCATAGCTCTAGGTTTCGGCTCCTACTTCACCAGCCTGTTCGGGATATCGGTGGCCGGGGGATCCATACTCCTTGCAATAGTCCTGATAATAATATTGGCGGTGCTGAACGTACTTGGATTGAAGAAGGCAGCAAAGGCGGACTCCCTGCTCGTGATAGTCAAGATAGTCGCACTCCTGGTCTTCATAGGCTTCGCCATCTTCCTTGTCATTTATTCTGGAGGCATCAAAATAAGCAACTTCTCTGTAACGCCTGCACAGGGCACGCTAGCAGCGCTCTTCGCCGCAAGCATAGTCATATTCTTCGCCTACAGTGGCTTCCAGACGATCGTAACCCTTACCCCTGAAATAAGGGGCGGAGGCCGTGGAGCAGCGAAGGCAACGATACTTGCTGTTGTGATAAGCATCGCGCTCTATGTCGCCGTGGTGGCCGCCCTGCTGTTTCTGCTTCCTGCATCGCACTTCACTGTAAGCGGCGATCCGCTTGCGCTGGCACTCCAGCAATCCAACGCACCTTCATGGCTGCTCATAGTCGTGGACGTGGGTGCCCTCGTGGCAACCGCATCCGCCGCCCTTGCCATGCTGATAGGTTCCTCGAGGATGCTCTACCAGGTAGGCGTCGACAGGCTGCTCCCGAAGTTCTTCAGGGGTTACAACCGAAAAAGGGACGCACCGACACAGGCCATAGTCATCTCCGCCATAATCGCGATGGTGATGCTGTTCTCCGGCAACATCTTCATAATGACCGCAATCAGCAACTTCGGCCTGCTGTTTGCCTACCTGATGATCAGTTTCGCGGTGATACATGTAAGAAGGAAAAAGATGTCCAGCGCCTTCAAGATGCCGCTCTATCCATACCTGCCCGTCGTAGGAATAATAGCCATCATGCTCTTCATGATAGGCATGCCAAAGGAATCGCTAGTGGTAGGAGTCATAATGATATTCTCGCTGATAATACTCTACTACTTCTTCCGCGAGGAGAAGAACAAAAGCGTGATCAGGGAAAAGCTTTTCAAGTGATGCGATGCTAGTGGGTATAGTTGGAGCTCCAAACAAGGGGAAGAGCACGCTCTTCTCCGCCCTCACGTCCATCGATGTGCAGATTGCGGATTACCCGTTCACTACCATAAAGCCGAACATTGGCGTTGCATACGTGACAAAGAAATGCGTCGACTCTGAGCTTCATCTCAAGTGCAACCCAAAGAACTCGATGTGCGTGGATGGGACGCGCATGATACCTGTAAGGATAATAGACGTGGCAGGCCTTGTCGAGGGCGCCCACTCAGGAAAGGGGATGGGCAACCAGTTCCTGAATGACATAGCGACTGCAGACGCGCTTGTCATCGTTGCTGACGCGAGCGGGAGAACCGACACCAACGGCAACCCATGCGACGGCTGCAATCCTGTTAGAGATGTAAACGTGATAACGGAGGAGATGGCAGAATGGCTCGCTGACATAATAAAGAGGCACATGCGCGAGCTTTCAAGGGCTAAGGATGGCATCAAGGCGCTCGGCGCAGTGCTTGCAGGGCTGAAGGTATCAGAAGGCCAAGTATCCGAGTCTATAGGCGAGTGCGACCTGATAAGCTCCAATATCTCGTGGTCTGACAATGACGTTGGAAGGTTCGCGAGGGAGCTGCTCAAAAGGTCAAAGCCATTCATCATCGCAGCAAACAAGTCTGACGTGTACGGCTCGGAAAGCGGCATAGAAAAGCTCGGAAAAGAGTTTGGCACCGATAGGGTGATTGCATGCTCTGCAGCCGTGGAGCTTGCGCTCAGGAAGGCTGAGAAGCAGGGAATAATATCATACAACCCGGAAAAAGGCTCCGTCAGCGTGCTCAAAAATGACACGCCAAAGGAGCAGGCAGACGCTCTCGTATACATGACAAAGTTCGTGAGCGAAAGCGGCACTGGAGTGCAGCAGATGATAGACAGGATATACTTCAAACTACTGGACAACATTGTTGTATACCCTGTAGAGGATGAGAACAAGTACACGGACAGCATGGGCAACGTCCTGCCTGATGCGATACTCCTTAAGAGGGGCTCCACCGCGCTCGACCTTGCAGGTGCAGTACACACAGACCTGGCAGGAAGCATGCTCTACGCGATAGACGCAAGGAAGAAGATGCGCATAGCGAAGGAGCACGTCCTCAATGACAATGACATAATAAAGATAGTGAGCTCGGCGAAACCGAAGTAGCTACCTCTTCGGATGCCTCGCTGATGAGAGCATCGCCAGCAGCGGCGTTATGACCAGCACGATAACGTCTGGTATAACCACCAGGTAGAGTGCAAAGCCGCCCAGCGTGAACACGACAGGCAGCGCGCTCGCGTTGATGTAGTATATGGATAAGTAGATCACGAAGATGGCTATCGAGTAAATGACGGCCGCATACACCGCATTGATCAGCCCGACTTTTCCTATGGAGGGCGACCTCTTATGCACGCTGCCGACCCTGGCGCCCACCCACACCGCCACTATGAGCGGCAGTATTACGGCTCCGGGCTGAAAGAGAAGCAGGTGTCCTATGGTTGTGAAATACTTTGATGACGCACCAGCCAATACCGCTATGGGGCCCAGGACGAACTCGATGAGCAGGCCAATGAGCAGCACAGCAATCCAGAAGCCGAGCGGGCCTGCTACGCTGATCTCTCCGGGTTGATCCCCCGCAGGTTCCTTTGCCTGCTTCTCTATCTGGTAAACTCCGCCTTTCGCCTCCATTCCTACCGCGTATAACAGCAACTCAAAGTTTTTAATAGTGCTCCTACCAATATTAGCGATACAATGGCATTGCTACAGTCGCCGCAGCAGTCTGCAGGCGTGATGAGCTTCTACGACGCCCCGACAAAGGGGCCCAAGATGAACCCCAAAGCCATACTCATAATAGTGGCGGCATTCGCCGTGATAATCCTGGTGGCCAACCACCTGCTCTTCGGCTGATCACGCCTCCGCTTACTTCCTGTACCGGTAATAGCTGACCACTTTGCCGAACCTCCTGTCAACCCTTTTGGCTATATAATCAACGGCATCCTTTGGCTCGTTCTCCTTTAGGAATTTCGCCCTGACAAGATACCCGAAATCACCATCAGTGATGTACACCTCCTGCACCTGCTTGATGGCAAGCATCCGCTCCACGAATGCAGTAGAATCCATTCCATCTTTAGGCGAAATCAGATAGAACCTGTGCAAAGAATATCTTTTGGTCTTTACCATTTTACAACCCGTGTTTATTCTTTGTTGGTTTCATAGTCGCAGCCGAGGCATACCCAGACCGCCTTCCCGTTCTTCTTCCACTTAAGCCTCAGCAACCTCCTGCAGTGCGGGCATCGCATGGCATCTACAACTTTTTTGTTGCTGTGGCGGTCAGTATGGCCTCCTTCTTGGCCAGAAGCGCGCTGCTTCCTGTCTTCTCAAGTCCGCATGCGTGTATGTGCCACAGATACGCGACAGGATTTCTGTGCTCCATGCCGCACATCCAGCATTCGTATACTTCGCTCTGCTCCGGATTCAACCCGTTCTTCATGCTAATTCCCGCAGCATTTTACGCATAAAGGTGAGGTGAGGGCCAAGGCTGGGTAGAGAGGTTATCATAGAGTAGGGTCTTACGATAAAGAATCAATGCCTTGGCATTCCCCACGCATACACCCTGATATGGTTTTACGCAGTTATAATATTTAAATACTCTCATATTTTGAAATTTATTTGGATATTTCCGTAAATTTATAACAAGCGTATACCGGTAATCCACAAGATATTACTTCCATTTTACGACAACATAGTTCTGCTTTATGTCGAGATTCCTTAACGGAAGTAACCCCTTTACTGGCCTTAATACTCTGGCGTGCTTCTCCTCATAGCTCTCCGTGCTGTAGAATAGCCTGTGCTTCTTCACTGCGTTCTCCATAGCTTCCTTTTCAGAGTTGAACAGCCCGATGATGAAGTTGCCATAGCTGCCGCTCAGTGGTGCCGCCATTTGAAAGGTCGTCAGCGTAGGGGTTTGTTCGTCTATGTTTAGCATGTGCTTCCTCTCTAATTCTGCCCGGGCCTCGAATCCCTTCGAGAATGAGAACCATTGTTCAAAGAGCCCAAGTATGTATCCTTGTGGAGGTTTCTGTACTGCAATTGTGAACCTCCTTATAACGCCGCTTTTGGTAAGCTTGAAGATCTTATAGCTTATCGTGCTTTCGCGCATGCCCAATCTTCTTGCAAGCTCACTCAGGCTAGTTCTGGAATTCTCATTCAGAAGTTGCAGCAGAATCTTATCATCAGTCTTTATCCTCATTTTCGTTTCGCCTATGAATGCATTATCCACTGGGAGGAAACCAAAGATGAATTCGGGCATATCCGACGATTTGACTACACCTCCATATTCTGAGAGTTTCTGTATGAATCGGAATTCCCAAAGCAGATAGCCCATGGGGTCGCTCTCACTTGCCATGACTACCATATCAAACTGCCCTTCAGTCAGATACGCGGCGAGTATGCTCTTATCATTTTTAACTAGGAGCGCAAGCCATTCCTGGGATGGCGTCCTGCGGAATTTAACCATTAATATGTGCCTTTGCAGGAAGCCTAGCTTTATAAGGTCGAGTTCAAGCACAAAACGTATGTCAAGTTCCTCCTTAAGCTTATCTATGATCTTGCCTACGGTCACGTACGAGCATCCGATTTTTTTTGCTATTGCTGATAGGCTGGTTCTGGAGTTCAAACTAAGCTCTTTAAGAACTGTTTTTTCCCTTATGCTGAAGAACATGGTCCCCTATCGGAGCCCAAAGCTATAAACTTATGTATTTACGGAAAACTGCAAATAACTTCGAATAAATGTAAGCAATTAAAAAGCTCACAAGACAAGCTATCTTGAGAGCATGAAGAAAATGAGTAAGGGCATATCCTCCCTACTCTTCGTTACGTCGTATTCGGCGATTGTTCCTATAGCCTTGCTTGTGGGAGGCGTAGGCATAGGCGTTGTGCCATTCCTGATGTACGCAAGCATCATGGGAACGGCGATCATACTGGTCTTCATGTATAGGAACGACAGGCTGAATGGATTGGTTAACGCCGCCAAGGATTGGAGGAATATTGCACTGCTCTCCATAGTGGGGGTGCTGGCGGGTGCGGTCTCGATGTCACTCTTGACTATCGGTACAATCCGCTCAACTCCGAGCACTGCTGGTATAATCTATAGGACATACCCCCTGATGATAGCCATGATCACGCCATTGGCGCTCAGGCAGAGAGTAAGTGCAAGGCAGATGCTCGCATTAGTGCTGGGATTTGTTGGCGTATATATCATACTGTCGGGAGGCACCCTTGTCAAAATCCAGGATTCCACTGCAGTAATCCTGCTTCTTGGATCGGCTTTTTTGACCGCAGCGACAACCATCTTCGTAAAAGGACGCAACATCGACTCCGGTTTGTTTATGGTGGTGTCAAACACAGCGACTGTGCTGTTTTTTGTTCCAGTAATCCTCGCATTTCATATTAATGCGAGTTTGATTCCATCTTATGCTACATTGGCAGCACTTGTATTTATTGGAATTGTTGACTTCGGGATAGGAGGGATGTTGTACTACCACACATACAAACTACTTAATCCCTCCTTTGTCGGAATTGGCATGCTCTCTGTACCTTTTTTTACCGTCATCCTTTCGTTCCTCTTGCTAGGAACTCCGCCTCACGCCTACTACTTTGCTGCTGCAGGCCTCTTGACTGCAGGCATGCTTGTGCAGGGAAGAGAGCTGCTTGGTGCCCCGGAGCGCGTGAAAACTAAGAAAACCAAGAGCAACGTACAGCTCTTTGACGTTACCAGTGCATTCATAGAAAATACACACCCACACATCTACTCTCATATAAGAGGGGGTGGCAGAGCTCTAGCCGTGAAGTTGAACAGTGCATCCTACCAAGAGCACTATGTCAAGGACAACCATGGCTGCGTTATTTTTACAAATAAAAACCCTCCAGACAGTGTAAGGGATGAAGAAATCGAGTTTATAGAAGAAATAATGGGAGCGGGGTCGGATGATGTGGTCCTAACAGTAATAGGGGATGCAAAGGCCGTAGAACAGGCATTCGCAGATTTTGTATTAGCTACAGAGAATCAAAAGGCAACGCCTTCAGGGCTATGATCACGCCTCCTTGAAAACGTCCTTCCTTACCTCAGTCACGTCACCATTATCCGCCATTATGTAGAGGATGGCCCTCACCCCGTTCTCGTCTATCCCAGTCTCCTTTGATATATCGGCGACGCTTATCCCTCTGGGTCCTATCAGCTTCCCTATCTTTGGCAACGATTTTGCTATGAAAGCCCTTGTTGCAACGTAGAACTTCTTGTTGAACGCGCGTATCCCTACAACAAGGCCCCTCCTTATGCTGCCCTCGAGCGATGCGGATGCCGCAGACGCTTCAGTCTCGGAATTTATCACAAGGTAACCCTCATTCTCAAGCCTCTCAAGGTAAGCGTTGCCGGTGCCGACCACCTGCTCCCATCTCCTCGGCCTCTGTTCCACAGCTGCGGGCTGCGACCTTGCCTCAGCCGCTTTCTTTTCCGCAGTCACCTTCTTGCGCATCAGGAAGTCGTCGTATATACTCTTCGGTATGCTGTACTTTAGGTCCTGTTCGCCTGTTTTCTTGAACAGGGTCACGATCCTCCTCTTGAGCATCTCGTTCAGCATGCGCTTCTCTTCGGCATTTAGCATGGCCTCGACCTTGGCCTTTGTGCGCTCGCTGTACCTCAGCGTGTCCAGCCTCTTCAGCACGGCTATCTCGCCTGTGCTTGGCGTGCTCCTGAAGACTGGCCTCTGCGCAATTGCAGAGGGCTTCTGCATCTGCACCGCCTGCCTGCCTGCAATCATTTCCGCAATCGTGCTCTTCTTCGCCACTATGTAGTAATCCCCCCTCTTGAAGAAGTCAAGATCGTCGCCCTCCTTTATGGACAGATCTCCCACAAGGTCGAACGGCAGGTAGATAACCAGCTTGTTGTTTGACTTGTAGACTTTAGGCACGCAACCCCCAGAAGATAGGAATTTATACTCTTAGAAGGATATTAGACCATGCAAAGCTTAAAAGAGTTTGCAGCTTACACCAAAAAGACTCTTTCTGTGAAGGATACATACGCATTGAAGATGAACTCCATAGCCCTGGGCATGGGCAGCAATGTCTTCATAGAGACTGCAGGTTTTGCAATAGCCGAGGAGGTGAAGCGCAGCCATATGCAGCGTGGGTCCATAGCTGTCGTCTGCGGGGAGGGGGACAAGGGTGCGACTGGACTTGTCGTGGCCCGGCACCTTATGGTAGGAAAAAACACCTCGGTATTCTTTATCGGCGATTCCTCCGCCATAACGAACAGCTCTACCAGACTGAATTACAAGCTCGTCAATGATGTAGCAGAGGTCCGTGACGTATCTGAAAAGAATGTCTCCCAGTTTGGTATGGTGCTCAAAAGATCAGAAGTGATAGTCGATGCAATAATAGGATCTGGTATGCGGGGCCGCCTCTCCTCGCTGCTGATTAGCGCCATAAACGTAATAAACAAGTCAGGCAAGTATGTGATATCTATAGACATACCTTCGGGGATAGACTCCGATACCGGGATGCCCAACAGGGCGTATGTGAAAGCGAACAAGACGTTCACGCCCCACAAGATGAAGCAGGGCATGGACAGGAGCAAGTTCGTAGGCGACGTCACCGTGGTCGATGTGGGCATACCGCTCAATGCGGAGCTGTTCACAGGCCCGGGTGATGTGATGCTTGCGACAGAGCCGCGGCCGATGCGCTCCAACAAGTACACCCACGGCAGGATATTGGTCGTCGGCGGCAGCAAGGACTACCACGGCGCGCCGCTCATAGCTACGTTTGCGGCCGAGAACGCGATGTCATCACTGCTCACCGGCGCTGGCTACGCCATGATAGCCGTGCCAATGGAGGTGGCAGACCCTGTGAAAAAGCTGTCGATGGAGCTCATAGTGAAGCCCCTGGACTGGGACAACCCGGAAAGCGCGGTAGCTGCGATAGCTGCGCTCAAGCACGACGTGCTCGTGGTAGGGCCGGGGCTAGAACCGAGCGGGTCCACAGATAGCATAATCGTCAGTGTCATAAGGTCGGAAAAGGCGAAGGGTAACACAGTTGTGGTCGACGCTGCTGCCACCAAGGTGATGGCGAAGCACATGGACATACTTGGCAAGAACATGATACTGACCCCCCACGAGGGAGAGTTCCGCAGCCTCTCCGGGATAAACCTGGAGGCGGCAGACCTGAACGAGCGGGTCAAAAAGGCGATATCGTTCACTAAGACGCACGGCTTCACGCTTGTGTTGAAGGGACACAGCACGATTATAACGAACGGTGACCTGCTCAAGATAAACAGGGCGGAGACACCGGCGTTAGCCACTATGGGCACAGGCGACGCCCTGGCAGGAATGATTGCCGCATATTCGTCGATACACAAGAACCAGTTCGAGAGCGCCGCTGCTGCTGTATACGCCCATTCAATGGTAGGCGATGCGCTCTACAAGGAAAAAGGCCTACACATAACTGCGCAGGATGTCTTATCAGGGATACCCTCGGTTTTAAAACAGTTCGATACATTAAGAGTTTGATGCGATGGACTCACCTTATGCCGCCCTGAAGGGCGCGATAGAGCAGGAGCTTGCAAGGTCGATCAATGATCTTGGCTACAAGGATGTTGGTCTATCAAACACGATAGCAGTATCGGATGCGCACGGCGACGTCTCGTGCTCGGTAGCGTTCAGGATATCCAAATCCGCGAAGAAGAGCCCGCAAGACACAGCCTTTGAAATATCTTCGAAGCTTGGCAAAATAAAGCACGTAAGCAAGGTCACGGCCGATAACGGTTTCATAAATTTCCACCTTGACAGGGAAGGTTTCTCCAAGGAGATGGTAAGCTACATAAAGCGCGGCAGCCCCGATTCTGAACAGGAAAGCAAGGGCAAAAAGCTGATTGTAGAGTACGTGAGCGTCAATCCTGTGCACCCATGGCACGTGGGCCAGCTCAGGAATGCGCTTGTCGGCGACACGATCGCTAACCTGTACGAGGCGTGTGGTTATGACGTAGAGCGCGAGAACTACATGGACAACCTCGGCCTGCAGGCAGCTAAGGCGATATGGGGCACCATGAACATAGACAAGCTGGGCATAGAGCATGGCAAGCAGCGCAGGCTTGACTATTCGATAGGCGAGGTCTACGTCGCGGCGAACAAGCTCATGGAGGCGCAGCCTGCTCTCGATAGCGAGGTCAAGAAGACGCTTGCCCTGATGGAGCAGGACGGCACATACGAATCGAAGCTTGCAAGGGAGATGGCCGAGGGCTTCCTCAACGCGGAGAGCGAGACCGCCTTCTCTTATGGGATCTACCAGGACGTCATAATATGGGAGAGCGACATTGTCAGGGAGAAGCTGCTAGAGAAAATGCTCTCGATGCTCGAGGCGAGGGGCATAACCAAGAAGCCCACTTATGGTAAGTACAAGAATTGCGTTGTGATAGAGCTTGCCGACCTGAAGGATCCACCTAAGGAGCTTACCGGGCTGAAGGAGGAGGCGAAGGTGCTGGTCAGGAGCGACGGCTCAGATAACTACATAGCGAAGGACATAGCCTTCCACATGTGGAAGCTCGGTATGATTGATAATACATTCAAGTTCAGCAAGTTCATGGAGAGGCAGCCGAACGGAGAGCCCCTCTATACCACATCGCAAGATGGCATACAGATGGGGTTCGGGGACGCCGACTTCGCGATAGCAGTCATAGGCAACGAGCAGAAGTTCGAGCAGCTGCTGGTCAAGGTCGTAATCAGCGCGGTGAACCCAGACAAGGGGAAACTGATGAAGCACATAGGCTATGGCCTTGTCGACCTTGAGGGCAAGAGAATAGCTGGAAGGAAGGGCACGTGGATAGGATACACGGCCGATGATTTGCTGATTGAAGCCGAGAAAAGGGCGTTCGGGGCGATGAAGGAGGGCGAAGGCATGACGCAGGAGGAAAAGGCAAGGATAGCGAAGAAGGTCGCCCTGGCGGCAATAAAGTTCGAGTACTTGAAGTTGTCACCAGACAAGAAGATAGACTTCTCGTGGGGCAGGGCGCTCAACTTCGAGGGCAATTCCGGGCCCTACTGCCAGTACACATATGCAAGAGCATCTAGGATACTCGAGAAGTCCGGAATCAGCGCGGTCAACGAGGTAAAGGACGCAAGCGTCTTCGCCGATGAGAATGTATTCAAGCTAGTGAAGCTCATGGCGGCCAGCGGCGAGATCACGGAGAAGGCGTGCAGGGAGGACAGGCCAAACGTAGTTACGGACTATCTTTCAGACCTTGCAGCAGCCTTCAGCGCATTCTACGAGAACGTGCCTGTGCTGAAGGAGCAATCGGAAGGCAAGAGGATGACGATGCTCATGCTGGTAGATGCTTTCAGGAGCACGATGAAGGGTATGCTAGCTCTTCTAGGCATAGAGGCCATAGAGAGGATGTAGCCTTCAGGCAGCCTTCAGCGATATGCTGCCTACCTGGACTATACTCTCCGTCCCGTTTATTGATGCCCTGTAGCCTGCCCAGACTGTGCCGTAGAACGTTGTCCCAGAAGTCTTGTTGAAGCTGGCGCAGGTACCAATTAATTTGCCAGTTAAGTGTAGGGTGTTTTCTTCTAAGCAAAACCGAACAGCATTGGCATAATCTTAAATA
>CAZCIA010000003.1:0-34601 GCA_964498845.1 Microcaldota archaeon | reverse complement strand
ATAAAGAAGAACGAAATACATATAGAAAGGTTTGGCGCACAAGGAAAAGATTAGAAAACCCGGAGCAGACTTTGTTATGGCGTATGAGATGGAAATATAAAAAAATGAAAAATTATAGCGATGAACTAATTCTCAAACTAATTAAATCAAAATGCGAAATATGCGGCACCAATAGTAATGTGGGGATAGACCATGATCATGAAAAGAATATCATTAGAGGAGCCTTGTGCCAGCCATGTAATGCTTCACTTGGACTGTTAAAAGATGATGTTGATCTACTAAATAGAGCAATAGAATATTTGAATAAGTCTAACGTGCCAGCCACTTCAAAAGATCCTTCAAGTTCATAGTGTTTATTACCCGTTCGGGAGGCAGCCACCCACGGCGGGCAGTGCCCACTCCGTACCTCATCAATGTAAACTCCGATACTCTATGCGAGTCAGTATCTATACTATAGAATACTTTGTATTTAGAAGTGAGAAGGATGTTCGTATCATTCAGGTCTAAACGCGCGGTAGAATTTATCTCCAAAGCAACTTTGTTTCTTTCACATACCTCTGCAACCTTTTCTAGATTGACAGGATAGGCGGGGCGCTCGTTTACAATCCTACCCGTGGGATGGCCAAGCACGTGTATCAGTCCAGTATCCAATGCCGAAATAATTCTTTTCGTCATTTGGTCTTCGGTCATGTTTTTTGTATTGCTATGAACACTCCCAATGACACAGTCCATCTCTTTCAACGTCTTTTTCATTAGGTCCAATGACCCATCCTTAAGTATGTCACATTCGGCTCCCTTGAGCACCCTGAACTTCTTTCCCTCCTTCTCTAGCTTATCATTAAGTTTGTCTATGTCCTTGAACACTCTTTCAAAACCCTTGTCATCAAGTCCCTTTTCTATGACCAGGCTCTTTGTGTGATCCGAATTATTGATATAGTTCCAGCTAAGTTCCATTGCAGCTTCAGTCATTTTCTCTAGAGTGGTGCCAGGTAGCTCGTTGGAGTGTGTATGAAGGTCTCCCTTAATGTCTTTCAATTCAACCAGCTTGGGAATTTGATGTTTTAGAGCTAATGCTACCTCGCCTCTTCCCTCGCGCATTTCTGGAGGCATGATTTGCATGCCCAATTTCTCGTATATGCTCTCTTCCTTAGCTCCACCAACGTTCTTGCCCCTTTTATCGAGCAACCCGTACTCATTCAGCTTGTAGCCCTTGTCTATCGCTATCTTCCTTACCTGTATATTGTGGTCTCTGCTCCCTGTGAAATACTGCGCAGCCGCTCCGAAACTCTCGGGCTTCAACACCCTTAAATCGCAGTTCAGTCCCATTTTCAACCTCACGGCGCTCCTCGTAGGTCCCTTTGCTATAACCTTCTCAACATCTGGGAGCTTGGAGAAGAAGTCCATCACCTCTTCTGGCTTCTTCGATATGGCTAGTATATCAAGATCACCTACAGTCTCTCGCATCCTTCTCGCCGAACCCGCAACAAGCGCCTTTTCAACTAGGCCTGATTTCTTTAACTTGGAGATCAGATTCTCTGCAGCAGGCAGTCCCACGCTGATTAGCACCCTGCCACTTCCTGAGGCAATGAAAGCGAGGCCTTGCTGAAGCACCTCCTCGCTCTTCTCTCCAAAGCCCTCTAGTTTGGCAACCTTGTGCTGCTCCAGCGCCTTCTTGAGGTCATTCACATTCTTGATTCCAAGTTTCTTGTAGAGTATTACAGCTCTCTTTGCGCCTAGCCCTTGTATTGCTGTCAGATTACTCATATCTATTGGATATTTTTTCTTGAGATTCCCGTATTTCTTTGATTTTCCTGTTTTGATATATTCTTCAATCAAGGCCGCAATGCTTTTGCCTACTCCAGGCAGTTCCATGAGTGCAGGGATTCCGCCCTTCTTGTAGATGTCCTCTATGGGTTCCTGTAAGGTGGCTATGGTCAATGCAGCTTTTTGATAAGCTCTTGTCTCAAAACGCGCTGTAGGAAAATCCTCCAGAGAGATCATTGCTGCAATTTCGTCCAATATCTCTGCTATTCTTTTGTTCTCCATGTACCACAAAAGGATTAATGTGAGAACGATTTTAGCACTTTGTATCCAATATTATAGCGGGTGGATATGGAGGGGGACTCCAGCGCAGGTAAAGCAGAGACTCTAGACCGGCTCAACAAGATATACCTGGCCATAATATCTAGGTACAGGGACTACATCGAGGAGCACGAGAACGTTTCCGTGGCAGAGCTGCCTTCGCTCGTCACTCCGAAGAATGGGGCTGTTGTGGCGAAGGTCGACGAGATAAAGGCATCTTTCGGCAGGTATGACTATGACAAAAACTTCCCAGAAGCCGGCACCGCTGCTTTTACGTTCGTGAAGGACAAAGTGGTAGATGCTGTGCTCCCTCTGCAGTTCTGGCTCGCCCCGGAGGAAACCCTCGCTTTCATGATGGGTGATATGTTCGACAGATGCGTGCTCCTCTGCTCAATGCTTGTCGCGCTAGGCAACCCGTCAACCAAGGTTGCGGTGATGGTAAGGGGGGAATCCAGGCGTGTGTTCGTACACTCAGAGTTTGCTGGCTCCGTGTACATGTTCGAGCTCGACGACGGGATCAGGAAGTTCTCAACAAAGGAGGATATGGTGAAGTCCCTCAAGATAGATGAAGAGGCAACCGCGTACGAGTTCAATGACCGAACGCAGTCAGACATCGGCTGATCATCTTCTTGTCCGCTTGTAGGTTCTCCTGTGCATCCTCTTAAGCCGGCTTCGCTTCCTTATGTCCCTATAGCGCTTTCCTATCTTCCTCCTTTTCCTTGAAACAGTTTTTTGCATATTCACACCATATTTATCGCTGACATAATTATCGGGAGTATTATGGTCGCGTCGCCGTCTATCGTTGTGTATTCCGCCTTCTCTTTTATCTTGCCCCACGACACGGCTTCCTGCAGCCTTGCGCCAGACAGGCTCCCGTCATACTGCGTTGCAGTTGTTATGTACACCGCGTAGTCCAAACCCCCTTTGAACTGGTTCCACCATATCACGTGGTGCTTGCTTATCCCGCCGCCAATCATCAGCGCTCCGGTTACCTTGTTGTCGAATGAGATGTCGCTAAGCTTCAGCTCGTCCCTTATGAGGTTGAGCTTGAAGTCGTGGTCCTGCGCGAATATCGACAGCTGTGTGCCAAAAGCGCCATCGAGTATCCCTGGGTTGAATATGGGCACATTATTCAAGTAAGCTTGCCTTATGACTGAGCCGTTGTCCTTTACGCGCTTGCCGAACTCGTAGATCAACTCACTTGCGCTGTATTCCTTCCTATAATCCTTTGAATGGTAGATGTCCTTCATTATTGCGGTGAAAGCATCTTCCAGTTTCTTCCCGTACTCCTTGTTCTCGATGAAGACGTTGCCCAGCCTGTAGATGCCCATCCTGTGAAGCTGGTTGTCATCGGCGTTGAACGACCCAACGCTGTACTTCCCTCCAGCCGACCTGGCTATGTCGTGGTCGAGCGTGCCTCCGGTTGTTATTATCGCGTCGAAGTACTTCACCGAGCTTGCGAGCGCACCTCTCAGCCCCGTTGAGACGATGTCGGCAGGGAACGAGAGGAAGTTGAACGACCGTCTGTCGTCAATCATCCTCTTTAGTATCCTTGTGCCGTTCACCATGTGCTGGGCCGAGAACCCACCCATAGCGCTCATCGAATCTATGAGCGATGCTACCGTCATCCCCTTCTTTAGCCTGAGGTCCTTTACCTGGCGCTTTAGCATCGCCTTCTTCGAGGGCACCGTTTCACCTGAGGTTATTCGGCTGTGGAGTTTAGATACCTTTGCCTGCTCAGGAACGGAGCTTTTCAGACAGCTCTGTCGCTTCCCGTGCTTCTTCTATAGCCACATGGGCACTCAGGAACGCACCATGCGACCAGGCAAGGTTCTGAATAGGAATTCCTCCGTTATCACGCAGGAATTTCATGCCCTCTGCGCTGTGCGGGCTTTCCGGATCCACAGTCTCCTGCTCTGGAAGGGAGGTGCCATACTTGCCCACCACGTAATTGAGTATCGACTGCGCCTCCTCAGCGCGACCGCTTCTGGCTAGGTATCTTGAGTATTCCATGCCTAGCAGGAGCCATCTGCCGCCAAGGTAATAATCGTCGTTGTCAAATCTTGTTGGAAGCACGTTGCCCCTGAACCTGTCATGCAGTATGCGCGACATGGTGGCGTTTACAGCGCCTTCGCCGAGCTCCTTGTCGCCTATGCCAAACCTGGTGAATATGAATTGCTCCTCGCTGTCGACGCCGTGGCTCTTGTCTACCTGGTAGAACGGGCGTCTTTCAGCGTATACCACGCCGTCTAGAACGTGCTTCCTTAGGAAACCGACTGGGCCGGTCCCGTCCCTTCCCCTGTAGAGCCCGGCCGCGTTTTCCAGGTCGCTCTCCGGAATCCGCATGATTCCCTCCCTTGAAAAGTATCCGAGGGTCTGGAATGCTCTGTGGATGGCCGCTACGTCATATGCGTGTATCCATTGGTTGTGTATCTCCCATGCGTTCGAAGACGGAGTCATGTAAATCTTGCCAAGATAATCCATCAACAGCCTTCCGTTCCGCCTCAAAAAGTCGGCCTCTCTCCTATCCAGGCCCGCTAACCTATGCTCCGTCTCAAGCGCTAGCAGCGCAAGCGGAACTGTGTCGTGTTGCCTAAGCCAGCTGTCCTTATAGAGCTCGGCTATGTCATCCATCGTCTTTATTTCTCCAGTTGGCAATCTTAGGCGATTATCGTATAAAATCCCGCCGTGCCAGTCCACCCTTGCTGGCACGTGGCTTGAAAGGAATAGGAATCTTGGGTCTTCGAAACTGAGCGCCACTGCTGCCCTCATACTCGATGAGTACCTTTCGATTACATCGCAATGGAACCTGTTTATCCTGTGTGCTGCGCCAAACGCCGCGGCAGACATGTGTGGGTTGGGATACTTCTGTTGCTCAGAGGAGAATTCAAGCAGACCAATCGCACACAAAGACGCGTCCCTGAACCAGTGGGGTGAATATAGCGGATATGTTGACGACGCTGGCATGGAACCGGTGTCGTTCACCTGAGAAATAAGGTGCCAGGCTATGGCATCGATGCTCCTGGATGATTGATCGACTTCGCACTCTGCGTGACCGGTCACCATTCTGGACGCCATGCCATTGCCGCCGTGGAACTAAACAGGCTTCCACATGCTATATATTTAAACCTTCTTTTGCGTTCGGCGTTTTGTCATGGTAGTATTTTTATCTCTTTGTAGAGAATAACAATCGCGACTGGTAAGTGCATGGTGGCCGAGATGAGCAAGGACGATGAGGAGATTCTCCGCTTCATAGAGAGCGCCAAGCCCAAGATTTATGTGGTTGGCACAGGCGGCAGCGGAAGCAATACGATAACCAGGCTTGCAAGCATAGGCATCCAGGGCGCCACCTTGATAGCCATGAACACCGATGCTCCGCATCTTGTCAAGACGAAGGCAGAGAGGAAACTGTTGATGGGTAAGAAGGTTACAAAAGGGATGGGAGCCGGCAGCGACATAAAGGTGGGTGAAGAAGCGGCCGTGGAGAGCAAGGATGAGATCAGGCATATGATATCTGACGCGCAGCTGGTCTTCGTAACATGTGGCCTTGGCGGCGGAACCGGCACCGGGTCCATCGCTACAATAGCGCATGAGGCGAAGGAGGCTGGTGCGCTCACGGTGGCAATTGTGACACTGCCTTTCTCAAGCGAGGGCAAAACCCGCATGAGGAATGCGCTCGAAGGGCTCTCAAAGCTCAAGAAGATAACCGATACCACGATAATAATACACAACAACAAGCTGTTGAGCGTGGCGCCTGACCTGCCGCTCAACATGGCCTTCAGGATTTCTGATGAGGTGCTTGCCGGAGCCACAAAGGGGATAGTGGAGATGGTGACAAAACCTGGCATGGTGAACATAGATTTCGCAGACCTGCGTAGCGTGCTAAAGGATTCAGGCTATGCTGTGATAGGCACAGGTGAGGGGCTGCCTGCCGGAGACGGCACAAGCAGGGCTCAGATAGCACTAGATAATGCAATAAGAAGCCCACTTCTCGACGCCGACCTTGCGACCGCAAACAGGGCTCTTGTTAACATAATAGGAGGGGAAAGTCTAACGCTTAGAGAGGCGGAGAGCATCTTCCAGGAGGTATCGGGAAGGATAAAGGATGATGCCCTTCTCAAGTGGGGTGCGAGGATAGACCCAGACATGCAAAGAGATTCGTTGAAGGTCATGCTTGTAGTAAGTGGTGTGCACTTCCCTGACTACAGCGACGAGGGGCTCAACAAGAAGATAAAGGAGAACGAGGACCTCGACCTGGACGAGCTCTTCGATAAAGAATAGCTATTTCTTGTACTGATAGTAGCTGATCACCTTGCCGTACTTCCTGTCAACATGGTTTTCTATGTATTTTGTAACGTCCTTCGGCTCCTTGTCTTTGGAGAACCTTGTCTTGACTATGTAGCCGAAATCACCATCAGTGAGGAATACCTCCTCCACAGGTTTCAGGGAAAGGAGTTCCTTCGCGAACTGCCCTGCGTCTGTATCCTCCCTAGGGGTGAGGAGGTAGAACCTGTGCAGTGCACTCTTTGTCCTTTTAGGATTTTTCATTAGATGCCCCCTTTCTTGTTAGCGGAACAAACTTTACTGAGAAGTTTTCTGGTTGTGGGGAATTGGTGGGATTCGGGACAGGAAAAAAGAGCCATCTTAGGGTTATCCTTACCTTCTGCGTGGATCCGTTCTTTGTTATAGGGTAGAGAAACGAATCCTTATAGGTAATAAGGCGACGAGAGTGAGGCTCCGCTGTTTTCTTGTAACAACGCTTCCTCGTACCCAACATACCCACCAAGTATAAGTTCGGCGCTATAGATATTAATAGCTTGTTTATTTTTGCATTTTATTTACGATAATTTAAGATTATTTTAACGGCTTCGACGCAGCTCATGTCCAGATCAGCCTGTATGCCTGTTTGGCATCTATGTTCCTCAAGGGGAGTAGACCCGTTATAGTCTTTACCACCATGGCGTGCGCCTCGTGCGGAAGGTTGTGCTTCAGTGTGTTAAGGTGCCACCTTATTCCGCCTGCTAACGATTCCTCTTTCGTCTTGCCAAAAGACATTCCGAAGAAGCGGTAGCTTCCGCTCAGCAGCACCACTATCGGTGTGCGGTTTATCAGCGGAAACTCTTCGTTCTCGCCCATGCTGTGTTTTCTTTGTTCGGGGAAGATGCTGCTTATTGTGCGCTTGTCGAACCTGTAGCGCACGAAATAGGAGCCGGTGAATCCACCAGCATCCTGCACTGCTATGGTGAATCTGCGTATCACGCCGCGCTGCACAAGCCTGAACACCCTGTAGCGTATTGTCCCGTCGCTTATTCCGGAGCGCTTGCTCATCTCTCTGTAGCCCATCCTCGAATCCTCGTTCAGCAATTGCAGTATCCTCCTGTCCTGCTTATCTATCTTTATCTCCTCCTTTATGTAGTCGACGAAAGCGTTGTTGAGGGGCATGTAGCCAAGCAGGTCGAAGACGAACTCAGATGGCCTGAGCTCAGGCAGGTAATCAGACAGGTTAGCAGCAAGGTCCGTTTCCCACTTTATGTAGTTCTTCGAGGTATCTGCTGCAGCGAATATGAGCAGATCATAGTCACCATGCGTTAGGTACACATCCTGCGCGAATGGATCATCCTTGAATAGATTCCTCAGGAATTCCTCGTCTGGCTTCTTCCCGAACTTGACATACAGTATGTGACGCTCCCCGAGACCTAGCTTGTCCAGCTCTACCTCAAGGGTGAAGCGTATGCCAAGGCGCTTCACAAGCCTTTCCAGCAGCTTGTTGGCCGTAGCGACGGAGCAACCTGCGATCTTTGCAAGGCGCGTCAGGCTTACCCTAGAATCTGTGCTTAGCTCCCTTAGGATTAGCTTGTCCCTGTTTGTTATGCTCGTCCATTCCTCAGGCATGACCATACTTTCACAGCAAGGCATAAAATGCTTGGTATAAAAATCTGGAGATTTCTCAAACGAATTTAAAGAAATATGCACGGTTTAAAAGCGCGGGTTTCTAATTGGTAATTATGAATGTAAGGTACAAGGCTGCGTTCGCGCTAGCCTTCGTTGTATTCGAGCTGTCGTTCTGGTCGATATTCTTAAAGATAGGGGGAAGCAGCATAGGCCTGATTCCGCAACTTTTCTACGGCTTCGTAGTCGGGCTTGTTGTATCGTTCTCCATAAGCATGTTCAGGGACAAGGGCAAGAGCCTCTTCTCGATGATGAGGAATTCTAGGGTGCTCCTCCTCATAGCGTTTATGGGCTTGCTTAACAACGCGTTCACACAGCTCTTCCTAGGCATAGGGACGCTAGGGACCAACCCGAGCATAGGTGCGGTAGTCTACAGGAGCTGGCCGATGATAATTGTGCTGCTCACCCCATTGATAGTAGGCCAGAAGGTCAGGAAGATGCAGACATTCGCTACGCTGCTGGGCTTCCTTGGCATCTATCTGGTGTTGAGCGGCGGCACATTCTTCAGTTTCAGCCTCGCTACCGCTCTTTTCATAGGGGCGCTGCTGATTGCTGCGTTCTCAACAAGCTTCTCTGGCATGTTCATGAACAGGTACACGTTTGATCCGTTCGCTACCGTTGTGGTATTCAACCTGTCATCGCTCATCTTCATATCGGCTCTGGCGGCGGCTACAGGAACAGGGCTCAGTGTCGCTTTCACATCTGGCTCGGTTATATCTGTGCTGTTCTTGGGGATCTTCGCGTACGGCATAGGCACAGCGATGGTCTACTATGTGATAAAGGTATTCGGCCCGCTGCTCTTTGGCAACGCCGCCATTACGGTGCCGTTCTTTACCATTGTGCTGTCCTCATTCCTGACCGACACCCCGATAAAGCTGTACTACATACTGGCTGCGCTGCTGATCAGCATAGGGATAATCATGCAAAGGCGCGGCTCGATGCACCCTGAGAGGATAACGAAGGAGCAATCCCTCAAGGATGTTACGATATTCGACGTTACGGGAGCCTTTGTTGGAAACAGGAGCAAGACCATAGCCCACTACATTGCCGGAGGGAGCAGGGCCTTTGCAATCAAGCTGAACGATAGCAGGTTCGACGAGGGCCTTCACAAGAGTCTCTTCGGTGTGAGGAACTGCATAGCCTTCACAAACAGGAGACCGCACCAGGATGTCAAGAGCGATGAGATAGACTTCATAAATGAGGTGATGGGCGCAGGGGGCAACGAAGTTCTAGTCGCCATGGGCGATCCACGGGAGCTTGAGAGCGCACTCTCTGATTTCGTGTCAATAACTAAGAAACAGGATTTGAAGATTTAGGGATTATATTTTATGCTTTGTTTTACTGCTTCTTCGCCTTGACCCTCGTAGCGACATTCTTGCTAGATATCTTCCTCTTCAGCACTATGTCGTTCTTGTAGCACTTGCTCGAGCAGTAGTACATCACCGTGCCGTTCTTGTAGACGTACATTATGCCGCTGCCTTTGGGCACCTCACTTGAGCAGTATGAGCACTTCATGTAATGGCCTACTTTACCCTTATCTCTTTCGCTTCCCTGCTTGTGTCCGGCAGCCTTATCACGTCGCCGACCTTTGCAGGGCCTAGCATGTTCCTCCTTATTATCCTGCTCTTGTCCTTGCCTTCAAGTATTCTGCAACTCACAGAGTATATTTCGCCGTAGATGCCTGTCTTTAGCTTGGTGTTTATTTCAACTATCTCAGCCAGGTATCCTGACAACTGCCTCTGTGGCTGCTCTTCCGCCATTCAATCATTCCGCTGCCTTTTCCTCTGCAGGTGGAGCTGCTGGCTGTGGTGCCTGCGCTGGAGCCTCCTTCTTCGGGGCTCTCGGCCTCGCAGGCTTCTTCTCAGCCTTAGGTTGTTCCGGAGCTGCTGCCTTAGGCGCCGCTGACCTGGAAACGCCTGTCACCTTTCCTATCACGTCCTTTATCTGAGCAGTAGCTGTCCCTTGGTTCTCGACAGCTATCGCAGCGCACGGTACAATTAATCCTATAGACTTGCCTAACTCCTGCTTGCTCGGCACGAACGTGTAAGCGATCTTCTTCTGCTCGCACAGTATTGGTATGTGCATTACAACCTCTTCAGGCTCCACGTCGGTCGCTATGACAACGAAGGACGCTAGTCCGCGTTCCACGCTCTTCGTCACCTCGTTAGCCCCCTTCCTTATGGAGCCTGACTGCTTCGCTAGCTGCAGAGCTTCGTACGTCTTCGCTACTACCTCGTTCGATACCTCGAATTTGACATAAGATTTTGCCATGTTAACACCATCGGTTTCCGTCATTCAGTATTACTCCCAATACAAGAAGAACAGACTGCACGTTGATATTGTCTTTAAAGCTATTTAAACCTTTTTATGCCGCTATCTGGGACATGGTTACGGGTAGCCGCCGCTTGTTGTCGTAGCAGGCGCGGTTGTAGATGCTGGTGCAGGAGTTGTCGTGGTCGATGACACGGATGGCGCCTGGCGCGAAGGTCCTATGGTGAATATCCACATGACCGGTTTGTAGAACTGCGTGTTCGTCATCGCGCATTGGAGCTGTAATCAAGATTTCCTTCGTTTTTTATAAATCCGCCCTTCGCGCCTTTCCGTGCAACCAGCACACCGTTTATCGTTATGTCCCTTAATGCGATTATCCTGTGAAAGGTCCTGCCATCGAATTGGATGGTCTCGCCAGTGAACCCGTATTTGCTGTTTTCAGTACTAAGTCTTGGTAGTGCCTCCCTTGATGCTTGCGCGCTCATCTAATCATCTATGAAATACACTATTTATCCAGATATATACCTGGCAATTTGTTGCAGAATGTCGGTGGAAGTTTGTGGTTTTGATAGCTATGCCGTAGTTACGGTGCTGATTTTTATCCTTCAGTCCATGAACTGCTGCGCTGTCGGCGGCTCTTCCGGCTGGCCTTTCCTCTTCCTTATTTCCCTTACTACCTTGTTCTGCAGCTCTGTCGGCATTCTCTCATAGCCTGCAAACTCCTGATACCATATCGCCTTGCCCTGCGTCATCCCCCGCAGATCATTCGAGAATCCCTTTATAACCTCTGCAACCGGCATCTTCGCAAGTATCGACACCTGGCCGCTCTCCTGCTCTATGTTTATTATCTGGCCTCGCTTGCTCTGCAAGAACGATATTACATCTGACATGTAATCCAACGGTATGCTTATGGTGAAGTTCTGCTTGGGTTCCTCAAGCACTACACCTGCTGTAAGAAGCCCGGCGTATATCGCCCTCTTTATTGCAGGTAGTATCTGTGCTGGGCCTCTGTGCACAGGATCCTCATGTATTGTAGCGTCGATTATACTGGCCAGCACGCCTGAGACTTTCTCACGTGCGAGCGGGCCGTCCTTTACCGCTTCATCGAACCCATCTACGAGCAGCTCCATCACCTCGTTCATGTACTGCACCCCTTTGGTGGTATCGGCAAGCATGCACTTGTTTGATATCTCCTCCACCTCCTTTGCCGTCTGCCTCTCCATGCCTGCAGCTACCATCGCCTCTATGACCACCTGCCCCTTCGGCTTGCCCTCGCGTATCGTCCCTTCATCTATCGCCTTCTGGACTCCTTCCGGAATAGGTTCCACTGTAACGTAGAACCTGGAGTGCCGGTTCGGCGATTTCCCCTCTATTGGTCCAGCCTTCTTCTCAATAGTCTCGTGGTAGACGACGATGGGCTCGCTGGTTATTATAGGAATCTTGAAGTCGTCCTTCAATCTTGTCTCCACTATCTCAAGGTGCAGCTCTCCCATGCCGCTTATTAGATGCTCGCCAGTTTCTTGGTTTATCTCCGCCTTCAGTGTCTGATCCTCCTTTGTCATCTCCCTGAGCGCCTCTATCAGCTTTGTGGTGTCCCTTGTGTCCTTCGCCTCTATCGCCTTTGTGACAACCGGCTGTGAGTAGTGCTTTATCTGCTCGAACGGCTCTATCACGTTCTCGCTCAGCGTGTCGCCCACCGATAGGTCCCTTATCCCGATCAGCGCGGCTATGTTCCCGGCAGGTATTGAATCGACTATGACCCTGTCAGGTCCCATATAGATGCCGACCTGCTGCAGTTTCTGTGTCTGGGACTTGCCTGATATGTGGAACTCGACGCCCTTCTTCGCGTCTCCGGAAAACACCCTTCCGACCGCTACCTCGCCAGCCTGCTGGTCATACTTTATCCCGAATATCACTATGTTTGTCTTCGCATTCATGTCGGTGCTAAGCATCGCCTTGCCGTCCTCGGAGTTCAGGTCGCCGTGCCATATCTGTGGTATCCTATACTGCTGCGCTTCGGACGGGTTTGGCAGGTGTTCGACAACCATGGCGAGCGTCGCTTCATCTATGGGGCATAGTTCCTGCAGCTTCTCCATCTCGTTCTTCGACGTTAGCTCAAATACGTCCTTGAAGGTGGCGTTCTTCGTCTCCATTATGCGCTTGGATATCGCCCACCTCCTTAGCGCAGACCCGAATGCGACGCTACCTTTTTCCACGCTCACCTTCCATTTTTCGCTGTATTCCTCTGGCGCGTACTTCTCTATCATCTGGTTTATTTCGTTGATAAGCTTGAGCAGCCTGTCCTGTGTTTGCTCAGGCGTAAGTCTCAGCTCGGTGATGAGCCGATCCACCTTGTTGAAGAAGAGCACTGGCTTTGCCTTCTCCTTCATCGCCTGCCTCAGCACGGTCTCGGTCTGCGGCATGACTCCTTCTGTTGGGTCGACGACCAGTACGACCCCGTCTATTGCCCTCATAGACCTCGTGACATGGCCGCCGAAGTCTACGTGGCCAGGCGTGTCTATGAGGTTTATTATATAATCTTCGTTCTTGTAGTTGAACCCGAACGATATGTAAGCTGACTTTATCGTCATCCGCCTGTCCTTCTCTATCTCTTCGTAGTTGGTGTATAGGACATCACCGGCCACGCTTTTAGATATGAGGCCTGCCCTTGCTAACAGGGAGTCTGTGAGCGATGTCTTTCCGTGGTGGACGTGCGCTATTATTCCCACATTGCGGATGTGCTTGTGATCGCGCATCATCTTCGCGACTTCCTCTACCACATACTCTTTTCTTGCCATATACACACCGCTACTTCGCGCTCCTTGCCATGCGCTCCGTCTCGTTCTTCCTCTTTATAGCGTAGCTGTTTATGTCGCTCCTTGATGCCAATATCAGCTCGTTTGCCAGCGCCTGCGCGAACGTACGCTTGTTCCTGAATGCACCGATAACGGTAGCCATCGCTATGTTCCTTAGCGCTATGTCAAGACGGCGGCTTGCGCTGACGTCAACCGCCACATTCGATATTATTCCTCCGTACCTCACCCTTGTAGTGTCCTCTATCGGGGCGCTGTTCTCCAATGCCAGTATGAGTACTTGAATTGGATTCGTGCCCGTCTGCCTGTTCACTATATCGAAAGCTTCCTTTATCGCGTTGGCCACCTTCACCTTCTTGCCCTGCAGCCTTCCTTTTGTGCGGATCACCTTGCCTCCGACCTTTCCGCCTGTGCCGCCCCTCATCAGCGAGTTCTCAAGCCTCTCTATTATGTTGAGACTTGCCTTGTGGAAGACATGCTGGCTTTTCCTGCCGTAAGAATTCGGGTATGTTATAGGCTTGAGATTAACGTAGTTCTTCAGGCTAGAGTCGTACACCTCGACATCGTAGCTGTACTTGTTGAAGAGCAATGTCGAGCCGGATATGAATATGTCCCTGTTCTGGGGGTCCGGGGCTGGCCTCCTCCTTCTTTGTACGGGCTTCACAGTCTCTGCCTGCTCTGCAGCTGCCTGCTGCGGTGCTGCCCCTTGCTCATCTGCCATATCATCATCTCTTCTGCTTCTCAGCCTTGCCCTTTATTATCCTGACAAGGTTCGTTCCATTCACGGCTACGACCTTGTATTTCCAGCCAGGTATGCAGCCCATCTGGCCTCTCTGCGAGCCTCCCATCCCAACAACCGTTACCTCATCGTGCTCATCTATGAAGTTTATCGCGCCGTCGCCTGGCGCGTATGCGTTGACTACCTTGTGGTTCTTTATGAACTGTATCTTCACGCCTTTTATTATCCCGGAATGCGGCTGCTTCTGCTCGGCTGATACCTTTTGCAGCACTATACCCTTCGCCATCGGCACAGTTCCCATGGGATCGTATTTTTGCTTGAGATGGAAGAGCTTCCTCTTGTACGGCTTCTTGAGGAGGCGCTGGTGCTTTCGCTGACGCACGAGCCTCCTTGCTGCGAATTCTCCGTTTGGCATGGTATCATTCCTTGAGTATGTTCGAGTGCCCTGCATCTATTACAGACAATGCAGACACCGAGTACGGTTTCCCGCACACAGCACCTAGTTCTACCGGGTTACCCTCAAACTTTATTACCTTTATTCCTGCTATGCTTGCGATGTGCAGTATGTCCTGCAGGTTGCTCTCCTTGTTCTTAGATGCAACGATGACAAGCTTTGCGCTGCTATCCTTTATCGAGTCCATGACCGTGTTGAGCCCCAGGGCTGTCTTACCGCTGTCTACAGCTAGACGTATATCATTTGTTAGATCTGCCATGCAAAACACGCCAGAAGCAAAGATGAGTCCTCCATTTGGGAGTAAACTCAGGAATATTCTTGTGGAAAAGTATATATAGGTTCAGTCCTGCAGCGTTGAGCTGCACCCTGCTGGCTGGCTCAATGTGCCGCTGAGTATCAGCTTCAGGTATCCCAAGTAGGGTATCATGCCTATCACCTTACCCTCGATGTATGATTGGTTGGCGGGGTAGTTCTGGTACTGTATGTCAAGGCCTGGGTTGTTGCCGCCCTTTGTCAGGTAATAGTATGTGCCGCTCGCATTAAGGATTGCGTAGACCCTGTGCACTATGTAGGTGTCGCCGTCTTTGTAGAAGGAATCCTGTGGTGTCGTCTTGTAGACTATTATGCTGTTGTTCCTGTCTCCCGCTATTGTAGTCCCGCCTACAGTTATCGACTTTGTGTACGCTTCCTGCATAACAGTGCCGTTGCTGAACGTTGCGTTTGTAACTCCGCACATGTACCTTACCAATCCGGTCTGGTTTCCATACTGGACTATCGCGCCATTGCCGTTCGACTCAGGCCTAAACAATCCAACCGAGTAACCAGGCAGGACTATCTGCGTTATGTTGATCCTGTTGCCGCTTATCTGGTATGCAACGCATTCGAGCGACTCTGTGTTCATGTTATTGAGCATGCTCTGCATGTCGCTCTGCGTGACCTGCACCTGCGGCGCCTTTATCGTGCTTGCGTTGGCACCCTGCAGTATTATCATGTCACCCCTGTGCAGCGCTGGGAGCATGCTGCAGCTCGGCACAGCATCTATCGGATAATTCGTGTGCAGTATCGCCTTCATAGCGAACCATAGCACAAGGACGATTGCTATTGCTGCTATGATCTCGAGCGCGCTCCTGAGCTTGCCGGATTCCCTTGACCCGTTCACCACCTCTATGCCTATCAGCGCAACCAGCACAACAAAGGTTATCACCCCGAATATGATCGCCAGTGATGAGTTGCTCTGGTATGCTATGTAAAGTATGAATGCAACGACAAGGACTATGTAGAGAGGCCAGGTTGTTATCGTGCTCCTCATCGCACCCCCTTTGGCCGCTTTGATAGCCACTTACACCACTGATTGCCTGCTGTTTGTCAGTTCTATTCCAACCACTCTTGACTGGTTTTCCTGCTTGGCCACGCCAATCGCTACCTCTGCCATTGTTATCAGCGAGTCGTTGTGGCTTATCACAACGAACTGGGAGTTCTTGCTCAGTTCCTGTATCAGCATCGACAGCTTCTTGGAGTTCTCCTTGTCGAGCGCTACGTCTATCTCGTCGTACAAATAGAAGGACATGGGTTTCCTCATCTGTATTGCAAAGAGCAGTGCGAACATGACAAGTGATTTCTGGCCTCCTGAAAGTTCCTCCTCGTTGTGTTTCCTGTGGGCGGTCTGTATGTTGAAAAGCATCTTCGCATTGAATGGCTCGCTAGGGTTGTCCAGGTATAGGAAAGCGGATCCGTCGAATATGCTGCTGTAGAGCTTCTTGAAGTTCTCATTCACCTCGCTGAACGTCTCATTGAATACGTTGAGCCTTCTGGACTCTATCTCGTTTATCATGGCCATTATCGAGTCTTTCTCCTTGTTAAGTATTTCTAGTTTCCGGTTCGCCTCGTCGACGTCCTTCTTCCTTTGCGCATACGCTTCCGGAGCCTTGAGGTTCACATTACCAAGCAATTCCATCTCATGCTTGCACTCCAGCTGCTTTGTCTCAAGTTCTGATATGTCCTTGAACTCCGTAGGTTTAGCCTCCGTGTATGAGAGCAGCTCCGCCTTTATGTCACTTAGCCTTGTCTGCAGCTGCGACCTCTTCGATTCTGTTTCTATCATATCCTTCTCGAGCCTGCTCACCTCCCCTGTGAGCTTTCCGTGCTGGAATCCCATGTTATTCATCTGTTCGTCATGGTTCTGGAGCTCCTTCAGCAATGAATTGGAACTTGTGCTCCTCCCCTTTATGCTCTCCTCAATCTCCTGCCTCTTTTTCATCTGTTCCGCTATGGCCGAATCAGCCTCGGTTATCTTTGCCTTCGAAGCTTTTATCGATGACTCCTCCTCCTTGAGCTCCTTGGCGATCTGCACCGACCTCTCCTCCCTAAGCTCGTTCTCCTTCTCTATGGATCCTATCCTGACCTTTATGCCCTCTACAGCCCCCCTAAGGCTCTTCAATCGGTCTGTGCTGCGCTTGTGGTCTGACCCTGTTCTCTTGTCGGTGTTAGAGCTGTTTAGTATAGAGTAGATGTTCTCTATCTCTGTCTTGAGCGCTTCCTTCTCTTTCTCTATCTCCAGCTTCCTGCTGGCGAAACCCTCCTTTGACTTGCTCAGCACCTTTAGCCTGGTTTCTATGCCAGATGTGTTTACCGACATCTCATTAATCAAGTAGTTGAGCTTAGACACTTCATTCTGGAGATAGTCCACCCTGGCTGATTTCCCGGCAATCTCCACTTCTGATGCGGCTACCACCCTCCTTTTCTGCTCCCATTCCTTCTCCGTCTCCTGTATCTTTGCTGCTATTGCACCCTTTTCCGATGTGAGCTTCTTGAGTTTCGTTTCCAGCACCACTGGCAGCTGCTGCAAGCTGATTCGGCCGCCTGTCACTATGCCTGACTGCTCGACCAAATCACCATCAAGGGTGACCAGCCTGTGCTTGCCTACGCCCTTCTGCTCAGTTATCCTGTCAACAAGGTACGTGTTTGAAAATATGTATTCGAATGCCCTCCTGTACTTCTCGTCGAACTTTATCTTGCTTATCAGCGGTTCCATGCCGTCGTTTTCCCTTGTCTCTTGTGCGGTTATCTCCTTGAGTGGTATGAACGATGCGCGGCCGAGGTTTTTCGCCTTTATTATCTCTATTGCTTGGCTGGCTGTATCTACTGAATCAACGACAAAATAGTTCAGCCTGCTTGAAGCGGACGCGTATATAGCAATAGCATATTTGTCATCGTAGCTGCACTGTTCTGATGCACGACCGTAGAATCCCTTTTTCATGTCGGTCTTCAGCGCAGCCGATATCTTGTCAGCGCTCCTTCCGGACATGGCTAGCGCCTCCCTTACGTTTATTATTTCGCCATCCAGCGAAGTTAGGGAATCCTTTAGCTCGGCCACCGTTTGCTGGTATCCCGAAAGCGGCTTCCTCTCCGTGCCGAAGCTATCGGTCACCGACTTTATGTGCGACTGCAGCTTCTGCAGCTCGCTTTTTGATGTATCGTACTCCTTTTGCAGCGTGGCTGTTCTGTCCTTCAGCTCTTTCAGGCTGTCTTCCTGTCTTGAAAGCTCTGAGTTGCATGAGACGTACTCAGCATTAAGATTGGAGAGCCTTGATTCTAGTGCCTCAAGCTCCTTCTGCCTCTCAGAGTACTTTACGACTAGCTCCTTTTCGCTCCCAGAATATCCAACATCGATGGCTTGGAGCTCTTTCTCGTTTGCAGATAGTTCTGCCTTGAGCGAGCCCGCCAGCTTCGCGTTCTGCTCCATCTGCGACTTTATCTGTTCTGTCTCGTCTTTGAGCTGCTTGACCCTCTCTTTGCTCTTCGTTATCGCTTCTTGTATGTGCTCCTTCTCTGACTCCTTTATCTTTACTACCGAGTTGGTCTCCTCTATGAGCCTGTTTGCGGTGGCTAGCTCTACAGAGCTCTCGTTGAGCTTCTTTGTCAGCTTCTCCTTGTACGATGCAGCGTTGGAGAGCTCGTCCTCCAGCTTCTTGAGCTGCATCTCCAGCCCCTGCTGCTTGCCCGATGCTTTCTCGTAATCCTGGACCGCTTTTTGGTACTCGCCGTTTATCTGCTCCTCCCTAGCTTTTAGCATGGTATATGCGATCATCTTGGAAGTTGCCAGCAGCTCGGTATACCGCTCTGCATCGGTCTTCTCCTTCTCAAGCTCGTTCAAGAACGCCTGCCTCTCGCCCAACTGTATGTTGGATTCTGTTATCTTTGTATCGACCTTCTCAAGCTCCTTCATTGCGGAATCCTTCTTGTCATCGAATTCCTTTACGCCTGCAGCTACATCTATTAGGCTCCTGCGTTCCCTTGCGCTCAGGTTGAGCAGATTGCCTATCTCACCCTGCGCTATCGTATTCGTTTCGTTGATCTCCGCCTTGTGCGCCTTGAGTACGTCTAGGAGTTCCTGCTTCGATGCACGCTTACCATTTATTCTGTATGCTATCTTGTTGTTCGACTTTATCATGCGGGATACATCTATGTTCTCATCGCCGGTGAAAGAGACCGTGACGTACGCCCTTTTCACACCATCGTTCTTTATCGCCGTCGCTGATGAGTTTATCAGGCTTTTCGAGGAGGTCACCCTCATTCGCTTTAGGGATGACTCGCCAAGAGCGAAAAGAAGGGCGTCGCATATGTTTGACTTGCCTGATCCATTTGGCCCCACTATGCAGTTGAAGCCCTTACTCAGGTTCAGGCTCGCATGCCTGAAAGACTTGAAGTTATGAATGGTTATTCTATCTAGATATAGCATTTCTCCACCAGGGTCGCGCTGGTTACCTATTTAGTGTGCATGTTCCTTATTTATTACTTTTGCTTTAGCGGCTCTGAGCCGTCTTCGCCTTCTGTGCCCTCGCAAGGTACATCTGCAGCGCGGCCTCTATGTTCGGCGCGTAGAGTATTCCGGAGAGCTTGCTGTTCTTCATCACAGCTATGGTGTCCACCTCGTCGTTCCTCATTGTCTCTATAACTTTTGATAGTTTCTCATCATGCCATATCTGGGGCACCTCTATGGTGAAGTAATGTGAGCTGCTGCCTGCAATCATTCCTTGGCTCTCCATCAGCTTTGCGAGCTGCTTGTCAGTCGCTTTCATGAGCTTATTGCCCTTCTTGAGTAGGACTACCCTGGTTCCCCTGTCAAGCATCTCCTTGTATAGGTCGTCGGTGCTCATTCCCTTCCCTACAAGGATGTAGTTGCCGCTAGCCATGTCAGAAGCTTTCATCTTGTCAGTGTAACCCTTCAGTACAGCTGACTGCAGTTCAGCCCTAGCTCCATCATACAGGAAGAGCGCGATTATCACGTCCCAGAAGACTACAAATTCACGATAAACGAATGTTGCGTTTGGTATTACAACTGCATATGCTATCGTCCCGACTATCAGAGCTACGACAACCCAGTTGCTTGCCCTGACCGCCAATTGGGTCGACTCCATAAAGCTGTGCTTCCTCTGGAGGTAGCTGCGCAGGACCCTGCCGCCGTCAAGCGGGAAGCCGGGCAGCAGGTTGAACGCGCCGAGCAGCAGGTTTATCTCGAACATGAATAGCAGCACCTGGTTCAGAAGGCCTGTGGTAGGTACGTAGAACCATATGATGCCGAATATTATGCCGAGAACTATGCTCGTGAGCGGCCCGGATATTGCAATCCTGAACTCAACATCAGGCTTCACCTTTTCTATGTCTATTATGGATGCGCCGCCTATAGGCAACAGTATTATCTTCTTCACCCTTATGTGGTTGTGCTTGGATACAAGGGAATGAGTGAGCTCGTGCAGCAGCACTGATACGTAAAGCAGCACCACGACGATGAGCAGGTAGAAGCCCACGCCGGGTATGAGTGGCGTTAAGAGGGCGATCACTAGCAGCGCGACCAGGATCCAGTGGATCTGTATGGTGATTCCTGCGATTTTCCCTATATTTGGAGAGAGCGACACCATCAAAACACGTTATTAATGTTCGCGATAATATTACGTGCGAAGTGTTTTAATGGAAAGGTATGAGGTTAGATTCCTATACGGCAACGCTGCCTTGCTCCTCCATGATAAGGAGCAGCGTCACCTTGTCTTGGGAGATCTCCATCTCGGCCTCGAGAAGAAGCTCTATGACAAGGGTGTGCACCTTTACGGAGCTGCGGAGCACATGGCCAGGCAGGTGGTTGCGCTTGCAAAGGAAAACAAAACTGACAATGTGATATTGTTAGGTGATATAAAGGAAAGCATAATGTACCCTGACAGCACTGAGCGGCAGGGCATTGACGAGTTCTTCTCCCTCCTAGATGGTCTGAAGATAAGGATCGCGGTAGGAAACCACGATGGGCACCTTGGTGAGCTCATAGGGGTGCCAATAGCAGATGAAATAATACTTGGAAATGTGACGCTACTACACGGGCACATGTGGCCATCAGATGACGCGATGACAAAAGATTACATAATAGTGGCGCACAACCACGTTGCTGTCTCATTCAAGGATGAGAAAGGCGCATTCTACAACCAGAAGGCGTGGCTTGTAGCGAGCGTTGATATAGAAGGCGCATCGGCGCGCTACAAAAGCATAAACAACAGTATAAAGCTGGTTGTGATGCCTGCGTTCAACGACCTGATAACCGGCAAGGCTGTCAACGAGGTTGAAGAAACACACATAAACCCGCTTTTCAGGAATAAGATCTTCGATTATGCCAACGCAACCGTTTATTCGATGGATGGTAGCGTGCTTGGCACTCCATCATCGCTTTCCAAAAAGAGATGACTATTCGTCCCTGATTATTGTTATTGGTATGGCGTCGTTCTCAAACTCAAGCTCCGCGAGGTCTATCGGGTTGATCGTGCCCTCCGGAACCTTTACAAGCGGCGGCGCTCCATATGCGAGCTGCAGCGCCCTTGCCCCTATTATCCTTGCCTTCTCATATTTCGAGTATTCTTTCATTATATCACTTAAAGCGGATTCGGGGGGAACCTTGCCTTCGCCTCCTCCATCTCCACCTTCACCATATTCCTCCATTTGGCGAAGTCGTGTATGCTCTTCGGGTAATTCCCATATATGTCATTTAAGGTCTTCATCTTTTTAACAACATACCTTAGGTTGTTGAAGGCGTTAATGTTGGATACGCCGTGTATTATCATCTTCGCCTTCGATGTGATGCTCAGCTCCGGTATCAGGCCGTAGCTTATCTCCTCCGCCTCCTTCGCTGTCAGGAACATGCGCATCCCATAGTTGATTGTATCGTTGTTGAGCGACTGCAGATATGTCCTGAATACCTCGAGACCAGCCGTCTTCCTCCCGTACTCATGGTTGTAATCAAGATTGTACTGCCACATACCTTCTACGCTGAAGTCGCCGCTCTGCGCCGACCTAACAGCCTGCTCCCCAGCCATTATGCCTGATATCATTGCGGGCCCTATGCCACCAGCGCTTATGGGGTTGGGCATAGCCATGCTGTCTCCCGCGCCCAAATATCCGTTGAATGTCAGACAGTCGAGTTGCCTCCTCACAGCTACCGACCAGTAGCCCTTGCCGTTGTTGTTATCGTTGAAAATCCTTGGGTTCTTTATCACCGGATTGTTCTGCACATACTGATCAATCAGCGTATGCAGCGTGTCCTTCTTGTTGAGCTTCTTGTTTCTTATATCAAGGCTCTGTTTCTGCACACCAAGCCCTATGTTCGCCCTCGTGCCCTTCTTCGGGAAGACCCAGCCGTAACCGCCTGGCGACCATTCCTGATTGAGATGGATAAGCGCGTTCTTCGGGTCGTAGAATCGATTATCCTCGTGATCGACATCAAAATCATAGATGTATCTGCCGGTAGACTCTATGTCTGATATGTCAATCACCTTGTCAACATATGGGTTGTCAGGCAACTTCCTCCTAAGCGTTGTCGCAACCCCTAGCGCGTCTATTACAACCTTGGCCCGCAGCTCATTGTGCTGCATTTCCTTGTCCTTGCCGAATATACCGACGAAATAATTGTTCTCTATTATAGGGCCTTCTACTTCGAACTGCGGTACGTATTCTGCGCCGTACTTAACCGCAAGCTTCATAAGTTTGGACTCGAACGCAGGCCTGTTGAGCACGTAGCCGGCGCCCTCGAACGGCACCTTGTACTCAAGGTCTGGCGAGAGAACGAGGACACCGTCGACCTTCACATCCAGTTCCGGGTAATCGAAGTTCACGTCCAGCTTCGACTTTATGTACTGTATATGGGAATCTGCGACTGCATCACCGCACACCCAACCCCAGTTGGTCTTTTTTCCGACATCTTCCTCCTTGTTCCTGTCCAGTAGGACCACCTTGAGACCCCCTTTTGCAGCAACTGCCGCAGCTAGGGAGCCTGCTAGCCCTGAACCTGCGACTATAACATCATAACGGTCTGCTGGCACGGATTACTCACTCTATGCTGTTAACTGACTAAACAAATAGCCTTTGCGCGCATATATTCCGTGCGGTATCTATTTAAGATTTTGCTTTGCCTCGGCATTTTAGGTGCAGGGGGTGAGATTCGAACTCACGAAGGCCTAAGCCACGGGATCTTAAGTCCCGCGCATTTTTCCGTGGCTGATGCCAGACCGGACTCTGCCACCCCTGCACTTAGGGTTATCCAGCACTGGTATAAATAATTAGCTATGCATACATAGACGACGGCGCGTTGCCGCTCACCGCGTTCTTGTAGTTATCGTGGCTCTCCTTGCTCTTCTTCAGCATGTCGCGTATCTTTGCCTCTATGTCCTTGGCCTCCTTCTCAAGCTCCGTGACGTCTATGTTGAGGCTGAGCAGCTTGTTTATGCTGTTTATCGCCATTTCGGCGTATTCCGGATCTATTATCTGGGGGTTGACCGGGACCAATATGTTTATGTCAGGCATCTTATCGTTGCACGCCTCGAATAGGAGGAGTGCGCTCACTCCGGCTGATACCCCCTCTGTGACCTCATTGAGACCTTCCTTCTGTGCCTGCTTGGCTGACTCTTGCGTCGACGCTATTGCATATACGGTCTTGTCATCCTCTGTCTTGGCAGGCATCCCACCTACTGATATTATCTGGGCTATCTTTTTGTCCCTGGCCATAGCGAAGAGCTTTTCGCTCAGCTCCTTTACAAGCGTTATTGGTATGGCGAACTCGGAGAATGTGGCAACTATCCTCTTCTTTTCGGAGTAGTAGAGCCTGACCGGCGGGTAAGGCTTGCCTCCGTGTATGGATATTATGGGTGGGAAGTCCTCGCTGTCGATATAGCCTATGTACTTCATCCCGAGCTTGTCTATGATGTAGCTTATGGTCATCGGACCAACGAGGCCCAATCCTGGGAAGCCTTCTATGAAAATCGTGCCCTTCAGGTCAACATCATCGATTAGCTTTATCTCTATCATATAATCGCAGTGCTCTTACTTGTGAGCGAAGTTATTTATAAACCGTGCCTTTCCATATTTGTGTATTTTTATCTCGATATACCGACGATAGTTATTTAAGCCTTCTCGTCGATAAAACTCCGGTGAAACCATGGCTCAAAGGATAGGAAGCGAAAGGGTAGGAAGAGAAGATGGTTATCTTTACTACCTTGGAAAGGACGGCTTCGTGTGGCGCACGCCAATGAGGACCAACCCAAGAGGCAGAAAGGCGAAGGTTGGGAGCGAGAAGGTAAGAAGAGAGGAAGGCTTTCTCTACTTCATTGACAAGGGCGGATACGTAGCAAGGGCGAAGATGAACAGAAGGGGACGAAGATAACCCCATTTGTGTTGCAGAGCCAGGCTAAACGCCGAGCTTTGCAACATCTTTTACTTTTATCCTGTTTTTACTGACGAGTCCGGCGTTGAGCTCTATCACGTATCTGGAGGGCTCTTTCGATTTATAGCCTGAGAAATCAAGACCCGATGACGGCTTTGCTGATTCTACGATATCGACGATCCTGCGCTTGCTGTCGAGCCAGACTATGTCCAGCGGGAACCTCATGTTGCGCATCCATATCGGATGCGAACCATCGTTTGGGAACACAAAGAGCATGCACTCGTTCTGCTTCATCGATTTCCTGAACATCAGACCCACGGTCATCTTTCTCGGCGTATCTGCTATGAAGGCGCTCATCCTTTTCTTCGCTATGCTTATTTCTTTCTTTTTGAATTCCACATTCATTGAAAGAAGCCAAAGTAGGCACATTTTATCATTTTGTAATCGAAATGCTCTGCTCTCTCATGAATTGCTGCAGGTAGAACTTACTACCGGATCCTTTTCCATTAACGCTGCTCCCCTTCCATCCGACAAAAGTATGAAGTCCTACGATTGCACCAGTGGTCGCGCTAGTATCCCTGTTTATGTAGACCGTACCGGCCTCTATCCTGTCCATGAACTCGGTTATCTCCTTCCTCTTCTTGCTGTAAAGCCCAGCTGTTAGGCCGTACTCTACATCGTTCGCCATCGTAATCACGTCTTCGAAGCTCTTGAATCCCTCAACGGTAAGTATAGGTACGAACAGCTCGGTGTGAACGAGCTCGCTATCGTGGCCCACCTCTATTATCGTTGGCTCTACGTAGTAGCCATCCAAGCCTGTATTGACCTTGTTGCCACCGTAAAGTATCCTACCTGTCGCCTTTGCCTTCTCGACTGCATCGTTATATGTCCTGAAGGCGTTGTCACTTATCAGTGGTCCCATGTAAACCTCCTTGCTTATTGGATCGCCTATCTTGAACCCTCTTACCTTCTCTATCAGCTTGCTGACGAACTGCTCCTTTATAGACTCCTGAACATACACACGAGAACATGCACTGCATTTCTGACCGTCAAACCCGAAGGCTGCACTTGCAACACCAGATGCAGCCTCATCTAGATCTGCTCCCTTTGATACTATCACTGGATTCTTTCCGCCCATTTCTACTATGAAGGTTTTCTGAAGGCCGTGATTGTATGCTTTTGTTATCATGCCTGTGCCTACCGCCCTAGATCCGGTGAATGCTATGCCGGATACGCCTGGATTTACAACAAGCTCGTCGCCGATTTCGGAGCCAGGCCCCGAAAGATAATTGAACACGCCTGGCGGCACGCCCGCTTCCTTCAGGTATTCATATATCTTCAACCCGGTGAACATCGTCATGCTGTCAGAGGACGATGGTTTGAATATTACTGTGTTTCCAGTAATCATGGCGCCGGTGCTCATGCCCATAGATATAGAGACTGGGAAATTGAACGGCGCTATTACCCCAAAGACGCCGAACGGCATCATCCTTATTGTCACCTTCTCATATTTTGTAGATGGCGCACCTTGGAACCCTGCGCTTACCTTGGCCGTGCCCCGCTTAAGCTGCGTCCTCCTCAAGAAGCCCTTGTTCGCTTCCAATTCATTAGCATAATATCTCATGAAGTCTATAGCCTCGTCGACTTCTCCTACAGACTCATATCTTGATTTTCCGTTCTCATAGCTCAGTATGGCCGAAAGTTCGAACTTGTTCTTCGAGAAAATCGACGCCGCATTCCTGAATATGGCTGCCCTATCTTTGTAACCTGTGGAACTCCATGAGGGAAGGGCATCTGCCGCGGCTTTTATCGCCTGTTTTGCGTGGTCCCTTGTTCCTTTCTGAAAGTGCCCTATCACGCTGCCGTCTATAGGCGACTTTTCCGTAAGTACTTCAGTTGCGAAGGTCTCTCTGCCACCTATATACATCGGATGCTTCTTGCCGAACTGTGCCTTTGCGTGCTGAGCAGCCTCATCGAAGAGCCTGTCGAATTCACCCTCCTTGCCCGGCTCTACAAAATTCTTGTATGTGAACTCATTTGAGAAGACCGCCCTTGCCATTTTGATCACCTGAATCAGAAACCCCTTGCATATCTATCTGGTGCGAATCCTTATATCGCTTTCACTTTTGTGGAAGTGTCAATTATTGTAAATCGTTGCACTGTTTATATCGGTAGCTTTTAAATACTATGGAACAGCTATAAATTATAACTGAGTTATAATTAGTGCTTATGATGCCAGCAAACGAGAACGAACTGTTAGGATATGCAGACGAGGATTACAAGGAACGCTATGGATTCAGCGACAAGACAGAATATGCATACAAGGCGGAGAAGGGGCTATCTGAGAATGTGGTAAAGGAGATATCCAAGATAAAGGGAGAGCCTGACTGGATGCTGGAAAAGAGGCTAACTGGCTACAAGGTGTTCAAGAGCAAGCCGGTACCGACGTGGGGAGCCGACCTTAGCGGAATAGACTTCGATGACGTTTATTACTATATGAAGCCGGGTGGAAAGAAGGAAGACGCCTGGGATAAAGTGCCGGATGACATAAAGAGAACGTTCGACAAGCTTGGGATACCAGAGGCTGAAAGGAAGTTCTTTGCAGGGGCCGAGATACAGTATGACTCTGAAGTAGTATATGGTCATGTGAAAGAGGAGCTCGAGAAGCAGGGTGTAATATTCACAGATACAGATACAGCAGTTAAGAAATATCCAGAGCTTGTTAAGAAGTATTTCGGTACGGTAATCCCCCCTACAGACAACAAGTTTGCGGCGCTGAACACAGCAGTTTTCAGTGGCGGTAGTTTTATTTTCGTACCTAAAGGAGCAAAGGTTGCAATGCCACTACAAGCCTATTTCAGGATAAATGCTGAGAAAGCGGGCCAGTTTGAAAGGACTCTCATAATAGCCGATGAAGGTTCGGAGGTGACGTATTTGGAGGGGTGTACTGCTCCCGTATACATAGCCTCTTCATTGCACTCCGCGGTTGTCGAGATAATAGTGCATAAGGATGCTCATGTAAGATACGTCACAATACAAAACTGGTCGAGGAATGTTTACAACCTTGTTACCCAGCGTGCGTTCGCTTATGAGAATGCGCATATGGAGTGGATTGACGCGAATATAGGCAGTAAAGTGAACATGAAGTACCCCTCTGTTTATCTTAAAGGGAGGGGCGCAAGCGGCGAAATCCTCTCTGTTGCAGTTGCAGGGGAGAACCAGGTGCAGGACTCCGGTGGAAAGATGCTGCACCTTGCACCTGACACCACATCAAAGATAATATCTAAGAGCGTTTCGAAGAAGAACGGCGTGGCGTCATATAGGGGCCAACTCTACGTATCGAAAAGCGCAGCGAACGTGAAGAGCACAGTTAGATGTGTTAAACCTGAAACAATCATTTTGGGGGATAATAAACCGATAATGAAGTACTCTATAGGCGATAATTCCGTTGGACCAAACGGATTAAATTTGGTAAAGCAAACTTTTACAAATAAGTTTGAGGGAGATATGTTAAAAATAAAAGGGTGTGGAATGTTTCCGATAGAAGTGACCCCAGAGCACCCTTTTTTGAGTGCTTTTTCCAGTATTGTGCATCCTTGCATTATGGAAAATGGTAAGCATACACATTTAGCGCGAATAAAACTAAACAACCCATCATGGAAATTAGCGATAGACCTAAAAGAGAAAAGCTCTTTCGAAAACGGAGATTATTTGCTAGTGCCCAGGCATATAGGGAATTTAGATGTAGTAGAGTTAGATTTAACCCTATTTGTAGCAAATAAAAAGATAAAAATACTCGAGGCTAAGAACCACAGTATAAAAGTAAGGCTTGATGAAGATCTCGCATGGGCATTGGGACTGTATGTTGCAGAGGGATATATCGATGCCAGCCATATTAGATTTGCTATTTCTGCTAACGAACAAAACTTGAGAGATAGAATAACCGAAGTATTTAGAAAATTAAATTATAAGACTTCATCGTACAAAGTAGATAATGAAAACGCTATCGAGGTATACGTGCATGCCTCTGTAATGGGCAGAGCTTTTGAAAGTTGGTGCGGCCACGGTGCCGCAAATAAAAAAATTCCTGACTTTATACTCTTCAATAAAAATGAGAGATTGTTAAAATCATTCTTAGAAGGCTATCTGAGCGGAGATGGATGTGTAACCACTAATTGTATGCAGATTAGGAATGTGACGCATGCGGTAACAATTTCTAAAATTTTAGCTATACAACTGCAACTTGCTGGAGCAAGACTTGGTACATTTTTCCGCATTACAAAGGCGAGTAAAGCAAACGTGGTCCAAGGCAGAGTAGTTAATATTCATGAGAAATATGATGTCAGAGCAAGTGGCGGCAATAAAATACAGGTAAGATTTGATGATAACTTTATGTACGTTCCAGTTAGAAAAATTGAAAGGATACCGTATAAAGGGGATGTCTATAATCTTGAAACATCAGATCACACTTATCTAATTTCAAATGCAATCTCTCATAACTGTGACGCCCTTCTCCTTAATAAAGAGTCAAAAACCAACACTTATCCTTACATGGACATACAAAGAGAAGACGCGACGATAACGCACGAGGCTGCAGTAGGCAAAATAGGCGAGGAGCAGCTCTTCTACCTGATGTCAAGAGGTCTCACTGAAGAGGAGGCTCTCACGACCGTCGTGCTCGGTTTCCTTGATCCGCTTACGAAGGCGCTTCCCATGGAGTACTCGGTAGAACTCAAGAGACTCATAAAGCTCGACACTACCGGCTCCGTGGCATAAAGTGATTGCTTGAACCCTTATGGACTGTTTGCTGAAGACGCTATTCAGAGGTACAAGGAGCTTCCGGAAGAGCAAAATGAGCTCTACAAGAAGGAGTTCGTGAGTTTAGGCCCTGAGCGCCTGCTTGGCATATACCAGAATAAGGCGGCATTGCCAACGCAGGCTGACCTGACTTCCTTATCAAAGTCGATTCTGACCGAAGGTGCGATAAAGTTCGATGCAATAATTGGGGGTGGTTGCCACGTAGTAAACCCCGATACAAAATACATAACTGTGCTGCCTGCTTCAGAAGCGAGGATGGACGTGCTCAAAAGCAAGCTCTACAAGAGCTCGGAGGATAAACTCGTGGCGCTCGTGCATGCATTCACCCAGGAATTCGTTTTCGTTGACGTGCCGAACGGTGCAAAAGCAAAGCTCAACCTGCTTTTCATGAACTCTGACGCACCGCTGGCAACGCAGGTCATGATAAATTCAGGTGAGGAATCGGAGCTTGAGATACTTGAATGGTATGCATCGTCTTCCAAGGAAGATTCTGCGAGCGGGGTGATGCACGAGGGAAAGCTGAGTGCATATTCGAACGTATCCATAGACGCGATACATAATGAGGACAAGAATACCGTAGTAGTTGGACTGTCAAAATATAACGTAGGCAATAATGCTAACTTGAGGCTCAATTACTTCTACAACGGTGGCTCTAACTCACGTGTAAAGAACCGTTTCAGTGCAGAAGGCTATGAAGGGTCCATCCGTGTGAACGAGCTGATGTTCGGATCTGCGAAGCAGAAGATGGATGTTAGCAGCTACATAGAGAACGCTGCACCTTCAACGACCGTGGAGCTGCAATCGAGGGCTGCGCTGATGAACGAGTCAAGATGCATAATGAAGGGCTTTGCGAAGATTCCGTTCGGGTCTAAGAATGCAAGGTCCGTTGTCCATGAATCTGGTATGCTGCTTGACAAGAGCGCTTATCTTAATTCGATGCCAGCGATGTCAATCGACGAGAACGAGGTGAAAGCCACGCATGCATCCGCAACAGGGCCGATAGACGAGGTGCTGATGTTCTATCTGATGTCAAGAGGGCTCGATGAGCACAATGCGAAGAAGCTGATAGTGGAGGGATTCTTCTCGAGCTCGATCGGCAGGTTCAATAACATAACAGGTAAGCTTGCCGGGGCGTCGCTAGTGGCTGAAAAGATAGAGACTGGAGGATTCGGAGTTCCGCTGAAGCTCTCCATGCAGAACATATGGGTAGGCAGGGAGAACGAGGAGGACATCTTCAAGGGCCATTACAAGTACAGATGATACTATGCAAACAAACTATGAGATAGCTCTTGGTGAGTTCATGCCTGCCTTCAGGGCAAAGGTAGCAAAGCTGATGGTCAGCAGGTACGGGATAAGCCAGCAGAGAGCGGCAGTGCTGCTTGAGGTGACCCAGGCATCGATAAGTAAGTACATGAATGATCAATATTCAAAGCTGGTGAAGGGCGCAGAGACTGGAATAAACGATGACACGGCATACGCGTTCATAGAAGAGGTTTTGGGCAGCCATGACAGGGATGCGCAGAGGCACATGTGCAAAGCCTGCCAGAAGTATCATAAGTTCGACTGCATAATTATGGTGAAATAGGTGTGTAGATGATTCTTGAAGTAAAGGATTTGCATGTGCCGATAGAGGGCAAGGAGGTAATAAGCGGGGTGAACCTTAAGGTTAACCAGGGTGAAATGCACGTAATAATGGGGCACAACGGATCTGGCAAGACAACACTTGCAAAGACAATAATGGGGTATCCTAAGCTCAAACCGACCTCTGGCGACATCATCGTTGACGGACAGAGCATACTTGCCCTTACTCCAGACAAGAGGGCAAAGCTTGGCCTTTTCCTTGGTTTCCAGAACCCTGTAGAAGTCGAAGGCGTAGGCTTCATAAACTTCCTGCACAGCGCAAAGGAAGCTGTGTCTGCCAACGTTAACACAAAGGAGCTAATGGCGGACATAAGGATGAGTGCGGCGGACCTCAAAATGGAGGACAACCTGATAGGCAGGTCGCTGAACCAGGGGTTCTCTGGAGGCGAGAAGAAGAAGGCGGAAGTGCTCCAGATGGGGGTGCTAAGGCCAAAGATAGCGATACTTGATGAGCCTGACTCTGGCCTTGACATAGATGCGGTAAAGGTCGTTGCAGAGAATGTAAATGCATTTGCAAAGAAATATGGTATAGGATTAGTGATAATAACGCATTACAGCCGCATATTAAATTACATGGCCCCTCAGTTCGTGCACGTGATGGCGAACGGGAGGATAGTGGCTGATGGCGGGAAGGAGCTCATAGAAAAGCTTGAAAAGGAGGGCTATGAGTCCTTCACAAAGCAATGAGTGGTTACTTGGCCGGAAAATCGATAGATGTAGAGCGGATAAAGAAGGACTTCCCGATACTGAAAATAAAGGTGAACGGCAAGCTCTTGGTATACTTGGACAGCGCAGCCACGTCACAAAAGCCGAAGCAGGTTATAGACGCAATTTATGAGTATTACACAGAGTACAACGCAAACATACACAGGGGTATATACCAGATAGCTGAGAAATCCACAAATGCATATACCGAATCGAAAAGGAAGGTAGGGAGGCTCATAGGGACGAATGAGATAGAAGAGATTGTATACGTTAGGAACACCACCGAGGCGATAAACCTGGTTGCGCTTACGTGGGGAGACCAGAATGTGAATAAAGGTGACCATATACTCATATCTGAGATGGAACATCACAGTAATATAGTGCCGTGGCAGATATTAGCAAAGAAAAAGGGTGCGATTCTCGATTATATAAAGCTTGACAGGAACAAGTGCGGCCTTTCAGATGAAAGCCTTGAGAGCGAGCTCGCAAAGAACCCGAAGATAGTTGCTGTGACCCAGGTTTCGAACGTGCTCGGCAGCATAAATGACGTGAAGAGGATAACAACGCTTGCAAAGAAAAGGGGCGCAGTTGTGCTGATAGACGGAGCACAATCTGCACCGCATATGCTGGTAGATGTAAGCGACATCGGCTGCGACTTCTTTGCATTCTCTGGCCATAAGATGCTAGGCCCCACTGGTATAGGCGTGCTCTACGGCAAAAAAGACATGCTCGAAAGCATGCCGCCACTTTTCGGCGGCGGTGACATGATAAAGACGGTTAGTTTTCAATCGTATACGCCGAATGACCTTCCGTGGAAGTTCGAAGCCGGTACATCTAATATAGAGGGTGGGATTGCCTTGGGTGTGGCGGTCGATTATCTAGACAAGCTTGGGATGACAAGGATCAGGGAGCATGAGAAACAGCTGACCAAATACGCTCTTGAATCCCTGCAAGGTATAAAGAATTTAAATGCGTTCGGTTACGGGATAGGTGATGTGGAAAAGCGCGGTGGGGTGATCCCATTCTCGATAAAAGGAGTACATCCGCACGACGTGGCAAGCATATTTGACAGGGATGCGATTGCCATACGCGCAGGTCATCATTGCGCGATGCCGCTTGTGACTGGGGTTCTTGGTGAGGGGGCAGTGTCAAGGATGAGCTTCTACATATACAACGACGAGAAGGATATAGACAGCGCAATGAAAGCGATATACAATGTCAAGAAAATCTTCAAGGTAAGTTAATGCCCATGGATATTTATGTTGAAGAGATAATATCGCATTATGAGCATCCTCACAACAAGGAGAAGATGGATGATTCAGATGCAGACTTCCATGATGACAACCCATTATGTGGAGACGAGATGACCATGCATATAAAGATAAAGGACGGGAAAATAGCTGACATATCATTCGAGGGGTCTGGCTGCGCGATAAGCCAAGCGACGGCCAGCATGCTCACAGATTTTGTGAAGGGCATGCGAGTCGAGGAGGCCAAAAAGATCGACTACGAGAAGATAAAGGAGCTTATCGGGATAGACCCAGGTCCGGCAAGGATGCATTGTGCTACTCTTTCTTTGAAGACGCTGAATGGTGCGATATTCCTATACGAGCACAAAAGGGGATAGTCAGCTATTGTTAAGCGTTATATACCCAATTATGCTAATGTTGGGCTCTGTCTCTATTACATACTTCCCGTAACTGCATGTGAGCTGTGTGGAATAGGGGGTGCCAACGTATGTGTATGTGGGATATCCGCTCTGGTTGAGCCATGTCTGCCTGAGCTGTATGGCCGTGTTTTCCATCCAGAAGCACAGGTTGGTCTGATTCTGAAAAACGAAGAGCATGCCAATGCATTGGCCGGTATTGTTACAGTCCCCTATCGTTGACACGTTCATGTATCCCTCCTGCTGTTGCTGAGGTGTGAGTGCCAAGTATACGGACCTGGTTGTCGTTGCATTGTTGTAATGCTCTGTTATGTTAGCCACTCCGAACCTGGAATTAAGAATGTTGTCGCTAGCAGCTGTTCCCATAACACTTCTCGAATTACCCAGGTAGTAAACCGCTGCGGCCACGACAATTACTACGAGGATTGATATTGCCGCTATGACAGCTCTTTTCATGAAATAGCCTTTTCAGTGACTCTCTTTTCATCACAGATCAGAAATACCTCGTTTCATCACGGTATATAACCTGTTCTGGATAATTTAATGCTTTCTGAGTGGTGAGCCCTGTTGTCCTACTTATTGGACGATGATAGCATCCAAATTTTCCCAAGAGCCTTTGCCCTGTCTTTAAATCAAAAATAATATACGCCTTCGTCAGGTACAGTAGATTGTAACTCGCGCATCAGTCCTAATCTTACTCCTTCCTCGATGGAATGCCTGGCACCATTATCCATGGTATTAGATCTAAGAAGTAAAGTGCTAGAAAAAAGATCATCTAGATCCTCACTTACCTTTTTTATATGAATTATTTTTCCTGTCTCGTCGTTAGTGAAGTGTGAGCGTAGCAAGGGCCGCACTACGGCTCTGGAGTCATTGGAATTAATAAGAGTGTCATTACGCATTTTGACGATGATTACCTCCGCCATTTGCCTAAGTACCTTGTCGATGTTTTCAGGCAGGAAATAGTATATATCTCTATGGAGATCTGGTGATATGGAATGGTGATATGGGAAGGATAAGTGATTGGGGGATTTGAAGTACAGCTCTCTAACCTCTTCTTTTCTTACAATATTGGCAACGAGAGACTTTTCTTCCGGACTTAGATCATACCGCTTGATGAGCGCGGATTTGCTGAAATGCTCTGCTAGCTTATCCGCTGTATCTTCCAGCACCTTTTCTGCTTGGCTTTCGATCTCTTTGCGGTGCCTTGATGCTGTTGAAGTTGCCATCCATCTCATCACACCGGGTTCTCGTTTCTGAGGATTTTAATCATTTCTGTAGGTGTAAAACTTTGAGCTTCCTTCATTTCTTTAATATGCATTATTTCGTTTGCCTCTTCAGTAGTAAAACCAGCCCGTATTAGTATATTTCGGATAGTGACGTGGTTACTTTTCTCAAATTCGGAATCCCCGGCAATAGGTACTTTAATAACAGTTGCCATATGTTCGGCCACCTTCTCCCAGTCATCATCGCGGAAGAAGTATGTTCCTTTGTGAAAATCCCGCGATATGAAATCATGATAATAGCTCAGTTCCATATTATTGCGGTTTCTGTAGGAGTGGAAACTTCTATTTGCGGTGAAACACAAGCTTCTTACCGTTCCGTTTTTGGCCTCGTTTGATATAAACTCTTTATCATACCACGGAACGGAGTAGTGACTTATCAGAGCTGCTCTGCCAAAAATATCATTTATTCTATCCGTTGTGCTTGGGATATGCATTTGGTGTATTAGTTGTGTTGATTTCTCTGGTGTTTCCATATCTATCGTTGCC
>CAZCIA010000002.1:0-35233 GCA_964498845.1 Microcaldota archaeon | reverse complement strand
GAGCTGAAAGTGGGCGGCTAGAAGCTTGATAAACGGCACCAGCCACGCTGCATCGCAATGCATAAATATCATCCAAGTCCTATATTATTGCACACGGTGGATTGGATGACGACAATGGAAGTCCCTGCAGTTGGTGGTAGGGCGGAAGCAAAGAACATCCAGAAGGTCGCAAATATGATGAATGAGATCAGGATATCCATCAGCGACATGAAGAATTCATTGGAGGACCAGAGGAAGCTCACTCCGGAGAGGGACAAGAAGATAGCCCAGGCATGCACCAGCCTTGAGGCATTCGAAGGCATACTCAGCGGGGCGGACAGGGGCATGAACGACGAGAAGCAACAGAAGACGCACCGGCTACTGCACAAGGCAGCAGAGCTTACGCTTGAAAAGAGCCCCGAAGCCGGGTTCTCATACCTAAACAAGTATACCTACAGCAGCAAGGTGTTCCGATTCCTGGACAATGAAGGGAATGCTCCGAAGAAAGCGAAGAATAGGCGTGATGAAGTCATGGAGGACCTCAGCTACGTCGAGAGAAGCTTGGTGAGGCTGGCCAAAAAACTGAAAGAGCAGGGTTCGAAGTTCAGGGTAATCGGCAAGGTTGGCGCGATAGGGTACACGGAAGCGCTGAACGACGTGTTTGTAGGGTTGAGGGACCTGCAGAAGGAGGAGCACATGGGTGAGATCAGGGCGTTTGCGATAGACCTGGATGTGCACAAGAACTTGGACATAGCAGCGAGCAAGGCGAAGGACATGGCCCGCGCTGGGATAGGAGCTGGCCTCATCGCAGAATACCTTAACAATTACGAGATTGACAGGTCTAAGGAGGGCAAGGCGTTCTCCCCTACCAGAGTCAACCCGCAGTACGCCACACTGGTAAACGCATACATATCAGACGTGGACTCGTGGGCAGATGCGTGGATGCGCAAGCAGAGCGCAGAGCTGCAGAACGCAATCAGGGAGGGTACATTGGACGAGCGGCAGGCAATAGAAGTGAGCAACGGCCTGCTTGTCGTGTATGTAAAGAACAATCCATGGATGAGCGGGCTCCCGACGGTCGAGCAGGTCGGCAGCGCGCTGACGTTTGACGACGCAATAGAGATGAACAGGCGCGCCTGGAGGGCGTTCGCTACATACAGGGGCACGAGGTACATGGCCGGCATAGGCCTGAGCAGCGACCAGCAGAGGTTCCTAACTAGGACGCTGACGCAGCCTGATGAATGGCTATATTATAGGGACAATAACCCGGTATGGAAAGGCATTGAGATGCTATACTGGAACGCTTATATTGCGGAAAAGAGGAAGGTGCAGGAGGAGAGCGAGGGGGCGCAACCGCCGCCTCCGCCAGGGGCAAGGCGGCCGAAGACGGCAGATAATAATATAGGCTATGTGTAACCCGGAACTGTCACTTCCTTAGCATTACCTTTATCTCACCGGTAAGCCTGCGAATGTCTGCAAGCTCCTTTCTCTCGTCATCTGACAGGTTTCCGCCCTTGCCCTTATGCTCCATACTCTTCTCTATGTCATCGAGGAACTTCAGCCAGTCCTCCGCATCCTCCCTTATGAGCTCGATCACCGCGCTGTTGGACGAGAAGAGGTCCAGCACCTTGAGCAGCTGCATGTTGTCTTCTATCTCATCGTTCCTCTGTAGCTTCTGCCTTATGTGCTCCCTGAGCGTGCGTATCTCGTCCACACTGACGGACCTGTCGCGCCTTATGGTCTCATCTACGGCACCGATGAAATCCACTATGGCGTTGTGCAGCCTTCTGATGAGGTTGCCGAGCGAAAGTTCAATGAGATCGTTAGCCATAAAACCATTTTTTCTATTCATAAATAAGCTTAAATACATGCATTTCCCATGATAAAGGACAGTGATTCACGTGGAAGAGCACAGGCTCATAAAGAATATAGTGTTTAGGCTTGTCCGTCGACATATCGCAGGGTCTACAATGAACTCTGCGCTCAATGCAGTCAAAGACATAAACGGGAGGGGCATGCACACTACTTTGACCTTCCTGAACGAGCATGTGAGCGACCCGATCAAGGCGAGGTACAACGCAAACACCTATGTACAGATGATAAGGCAGATATCAAGACTGCACTTGGATTCATCGGTATCGGTGCGCTTGAGCCAGATAGGCTACACGTTAGGCAACGGCACCGCGGGCAGGTTCCTAGATGAGATACTTGATGCCGCAAAGGCGGGCAGCTCGACCGTCTGGCTTGAGGGAGGATTGGGCATCACAAACGACGAGCTCATGTCGGTGTATAACGACAGAAGGGCGGGCAACCCGGACCTAGGCGTCGAGATACCGATATCATATTACAGCAAGATGGAGGGAATAATCAGGTCTATAAGGCCGAACAGCATGATACGCGTCACGTCGCATGCCTACCTGGCTGAGAGTAAGAAGTATGACGACAAAAAGGCGCAGAAAGGCGTATTCGACAGGTACATGTCGGCGATAATGATGCTGCTGAAGAAGAGCCAGAAGGTCTGCATACATGAGCCTGACGAGAAGCTGATGGCGAGGATAGCTTCCAATAGCAACCACCACAAGAAGGATTTAATATTTGGGGTGCCATTTGGTTACAATAAGAGAAGGGTAAAGAGGCTTATGGGTATGAAGATCAACCTTGACGTTTATATTCCATATGGGAAAGACTGGAGCGCATACGCCATATATGGGCTGGCAGGCAGCAGGCTTCGGGGCATAGCGGCCGCGATGCTGAATGGCGAGAAGAGCGATAAGAATGGATACGAGCAAGATTAAGGGAATATGCCTTGTCACCGGGGGCACAAGCGGGATCGGGATAGAGCTGATAAAGAATCTCATATCGATGGGTTATGAGGTGAGGGCGCTGCTGAGGAGCCATCCAGAAGAATACCAGAATTGGAAGAGGCTGCCGGCTGGCGTAAAGCCATACGTTGCCGACCTGACCTTCAAGAGCAAGGAAGATGAAAGGGGCCTGGAGGCCGCCTGCAAGGACGTAGATTGCGTCTTCCACATGGCGAGTGCCACATACAATTCAAGATACAACTACAACCAGATGATAGATACAAATGTGATAGGAACTGAGAACCTGCTGAACAGCATAATAAAGGCAAATGAAGGGACATCGAAGGAGGTCCATGTACTGTTCACAAGCACGACAACCGTGTATGGTTCCAGGAGACCTGGCGATGTGCTGACAGAGCTGTCCGACGAGATGCCGGCAAGCCACTACGCCGAGAGCAAACTGATGGCCGAGCACCTGATAGAGAGCTTCGCTGAGTCCCATAAGGAGATATTTTACACCATATTCAGGATGGGGAGGATATATGGCCATGAATATGAGATGCCGTACTACTTCAAGGCGTTCAGGATGGTGCAAGAACAAAAGATGCGGTACATAGGGAAGGGAACAAACCACCTCTCGGTGATAAACGTGAAGGACGCCGCAGATGCGATGATAATGGCTATGCAGAAGCCTAAAGCCGCATCAAATCAGATATTCAATCTTACGGACGGTGTGCCGCATACTCCAAGAGAGTTATTTGGACTCGTAGCCAAGACGCTCGGCGTCGAGCCACCAACGAAGTCGGTCAACTCTACCGTGGCAAGGCTACTGCTCAAGGCCGCTGACATGGATTACGACGAGTATGAATTCCTGTCATGCGATCGCACCGTAAGCATAGCGAAGATAAAGGAGAAGTTAGGATGGATGCCGTCAAGGAGAATAGACATAGACGGGCTCCTTATGGTTGAGGACTATATGAGGAGCACCAGAAGGGCTAAAATAAGGGCGTGATTCTATGAAACCAGGAAAGGTTGAATTGTACATAAACGAGGTGCTGGAAACGAAGGGGGCTATGGTCTTCTCTCTCATAGATCCGGTCGACTATAAGGATGAAAGGTCGGCAATAAAGACTGCAAAGGAATCCGTAAGGGGAGGGGCAGACCTTGTGCTAATGGGCGGAAGCGTCGGGGTTCAGGGGGCTATGCTAGACAACGTCGCGAAGAGCATAAAGGAGGAGATAGACGTGCCGCTCGTGCTCTTCCCGAACAACAACTCCACATTCACGCCATATGCCGATGCAATATACTTCATGTCGCTGCTCAATTCAAGGGACACATACTTCCACATGCAGGCGCAGATGCTTGCGGCGCCGATGATAAAGGCGGCGAACGTTGAGCCGCTGCCGGTGGGCTACATACTCATCTATCCGGGAGGGACTGCCGGCTGGGTCGGGGATGCAAATCTGGTGCCCAGGGAGAAGCCAAAGATAGCGGCGCTGCTTGCGCTTACAGGTGAATATTTTGGGTACAGATTGATAATAACAGACACCGGGTCGAACCCACAGGCGCAGAATTCGGGGCCTGTGCCTCCAGAGATGATAAGGGCGGTGAAGTCTGCGATAAGCGTTCCGTACATAGTCGGTGGTGGAGTAAGGAACATCAAGGACCTTAAGGTGGCATACTCAAGCGGCGCAGACATAGTGCAGATAGGTGCGGTCTTCGAGGGATCGAACGGCAACTCTGCATACAGGATGTCATCGCAGTTCGCGAAAGTGGCAAAGGAGGAGGGCGCCAAAAAGCTCAAGGCATGAGGCATAAATACCCTCATTACGAGTAATTGCTGGTAACATGAGGGTGCTATCTGCGACAGAGATCCAAGTCCTTGTGGGGGAGCTCCAGAAGCTCGTCGGATTCTACATAGAGAAGGTCTATGAGGTCGGAGAAAACAGGTTCAGGATAAAGGTGAAGAAGGATAAGGAACAGGCCAATATCCAGGTAATACTGTCGCACGCAATAAACAGGACTTCTTACGTGGAAAGGATGGAGCAGCCGTCTGATTTCACGATGGCAGTGAGGAAGCGAGTAGGGGGTTTCAGGATAGATTCGATAATGCAGGTCAATGATGACAGGATAGTGATTATGGAACTGAGGAAGGAGAAGACGGAGAGGGACATGATACTTGAGATGTTCGGGGCTGGCAACCTGATCATAACAGACAGCTCTATGAAGATAGAGCTGGCGTACAGGCAGAGGCAGTTCAGCGACCGGAAGGTAGCGAACGGCATGGAGTACAAGGCGCCAATGCAGAAGCAGGGATATAAGCTGGAGATGCCAGATGCTGTGAACCCGTGCGTGTTTATCGATGAAAAGGGCAGGGCGGTCGACTATTCTGCAACAGGGATTGAAAAATATCAGGGGTTGGAAAAGAAGGAGGCTGGAAGCCTGCAGGAGGCGCTCGACCTATTCTATTACGACAATCCGATGGGGCAGCAGGAAATCAAGGAGAGCGCGCTTGAGAAACAGCTGAGACTCAGCATAGAGAAGCAGAGGAGGCTAATGAAGAGCGCCGAATCAGATATAGAAGCAAATAAAGAAATGGCAGAGAAGATATTTGACAACATGAACAGGATAAATATGATAATAGATGAATTGAGAAAGAGCAAGCGGATAACAAGAGAGGAATTGCAGGGGCACGCCGAAGGCATGAGGATAATGGACCTGGACCTCAGGGACAAGAAGGTAACAATAGAGATTGATTGAATGCCGCTGCCGATAAAGATAACGTTCCTTGGCACAGCCGGTTCCGCTCCAACAAAGGAGAGGAACCTGCCCAGCGTGGCCATCGAGTATGCCGGTAATGTCTATATAATGGACTGTGGAGAGGGCACCCAGAGGCAGCTCATGAACTATTCGATAAGCCCGTACAGGATAAAGGCGATATTCATAACGCACATGCACGGCGACCACTCTATAGGCGTGGCCGGGCTTGTAAGGACACTGGCGCTGAACAGGAGGACAGAACCCTTGTACATATATGTGCCGAAGGGCGAGGAGAGCAAAATCACACCCCTTCTTACGTTCGATAGGGTGTTGATTGGTTATCAGATAGTGGTTAAGCCTGTCACAGCTGGGGTAATCTTCAGGGGCAAGGGAGTATCCATAAGCGCATTCAGGCTTAAGCACTCAATACCCACATATGGATATGCGTTCAAGGAGGACGACAGATATAAATTCGACAAGGAGAAGTGCAAGAGGCTTGGCCTTAAGGGCGACATGTACTCAAAGCTATTGTCGAAGCGCAGCATAAGGGTGGGGGCGAAGACGGTGAAGCTGAAGGACGTTTCCATTGAAGTGATAGGCAGGAAGGTAATTTATGCAACAGACACAAGGCCTGTTGCATCTACCGTTGACGCATCAAAAGGCGCAGACATAGTCATACACGAAGCAACGTACACAGAGGAGCTGAAGAACCTTGCAAGGGAAAGGCTTCATTCAACTGCAACGGAATGCGCAGAAACAGCTAAGAAGGCGAAGGCGAAGAAGCTGATAATATTCCACATGAGCGCCAGGTACAAGAATCCTGATGACGTGCTCAAGGAAGCAAGAAAAATATTTAAGAACACGGATTCAGCCTATGATGGAATGCAGGTAACGCTTTAGGGCTCGTAGTCGATTGGTAAGACGTCACGTTGACAACGTGAAGATAAGGAGTTCGATTCTCCTCGAGCCCACCTGTGTTTGTCATCGGTAATATGGGGGTTTGTTGCGTGAGGAGAAGAGGGTTTTGTGGGCATAAGAAGCATCTAAACTAGATTTACAACTCTGATGAGGTTTATAAATGGAGAGGGTTCAGCTAAATAAAAAAGAAATACGAGATTTACTGCTAGACTTCCTGCCTGTTTATTTTCTGATATTGCTTATTTTTGGTGTCGGGGCGTTTGCATTACAATTTTTGAACATAACCCCGTTAGGTGCATCAAACGCAAATGCTCTTGGTGAGATTACAAGCATATTCGCAAATGCTACATGGGCTAATTACCTTGAGGAATTAGGATTTTTCTCTGTACCTATAATTTTCTTACTATTTACCTCGCTTTTCTCTGAAAACAGGCGAATTAAAATCTTATTTTTCGTATTGCTTTCTTTTCTCATGGGTATGGCTGGAACTTTATTGTGGGTTATTTTGCCCCATATTGGCTACAGCATAGGCCCATCAGGAGTAACTTATGCGGGCATTGGGATTACATTTGCATTTGCTATAACAAATTCTCTTACACCAATGAAACGTCTTAAGACAGCATCTAATAAAGTGCTAGCAGAGTTCACAGGAAGTTTAGCCACCTTTATTGGTTTTGTAATTTGGATACTCGCAGAGCCTACTACTTTCTTTGCTATACAAAAGGGCATTAACTTTGAACTTCACGAGCTAGCATTTTTATTAGGTATGACTAGCTGGCTAGTCTATTATGGTCTAAATGTATTGAAGCTTAAGTATAATAAAAGAAAAATAGAGTACCAAATTAACAGCTAGGAAAAACAATATAAAGAATATTATTGCTCTGTTAACCTCACCCCTTTTCCTTTTATTTATAGGCAAAGCTAACTCCTCAGAGCAATGTTGCGCTAACAACGTTGTCCAAGCATTTTCTGGAGTATTTCTTTAGAGTGTAGTCTCAAAGGGGGTATATTAATGAATGGGGTTCGAGTGTCCGTTCGCCCCTCCAAGGCAAAGTCCTCGGCTCGCTCCCATTGGAGCTCGCCGGCTTGAGCTAGCCAGGATAAAGCTGGAGGGATAACATATTCTCAGACAGGGCATCCGGCGTTTGTCTTCGTGTTGAGCAGCGGCGTGAACGCCGCGGTGCCGTTCGAGTAGATTGCGGTGAGCACGAACTCCGAGTTGTCGCACGCATATCCAACAGTGCTGTTAACGTGCAAGGTGGTGTTTGCGCCGACGTTGCTAGCCAACGGGTATTCCATGTAGAGCAGCCCGGATACTGCGCCTAACGAGTAGCTTATGTTCTGCACAAGAAAGTTGCTGACGCGCGCGCCATCACCCACTGCCACTGGCGTCCCGTATGTGGCGCCGCCGCCTCCCAGCCCGAGCATGGCCCTTACGTTGGCGTTTATCGAGGCTGTGCTGCCGATATTAGCGTTGATGCTGACGGTGGAGTTCCCGCTTATTGCTATCGCCTTTGCGGCCGGCACCATCATGTATACTGTCCCGTTGGCGCTGCCCTGCGCATTGACAGTAGGATAGAAATCTATCAGCACTGCGGTGCTGGAGTTTATCTTCTGCCCGCCGGTTACCGCCACGGTGACCTGGTTGTTCGGGAGCGTGACGTTGTAGGTCGCCCCGTTTATCGTGATGCGCGCGGAGGTGACGTTGAACCTCACAATGTTCACTGTAGAGTTTGCCGCCACTTTTGCGTTGGCGATCGTCTGCGACACGTTTGTCACAGCCATAATGTTAACGTTTCCGGAACCTGTTGCCGATACCCAGCCGGACTGGTTGCTGCCGGATACATGGACAGCAACGGATGAATATGAGATGACCAGGGCTTGGGTCCCTGCCGGCACGGTCGGAGGGTCTGTCATCTGGACAGCTACGTTGTACCTTCCTGACGAGCTAGAAAGGAGATAAAGCGCCGCCACTACCACCACTACCGCGACCACTGCGCCAGCACCAACAGGTTTAGACACCATCAGATCACGTTAATCGGTGTGGAGATGGGGTGGGCGGCCTTGCTGCTGTGTGTTGACAAGCGAGGGTTTGCGGCGCCGTTGAGAGCCGCGGGTTGACTTGGTTGGTATGCAGCCGGTGCTCGCCCCTGTTTGTTACCCCGATTCCACCATGATTCGTCAGTCCCATTCTATCACTCTTGTTGCTGTCACGTCCACATTCGATACAGATGAGGTCGATATGTGGCCTATCGCCTTCCCTATGCCGCTGGTTGCGCCACTCCCGCCATTGCCGTGTGAGCTTTGGCCTCCTGATGATGCATCCGCGCTTTGCGATGCGGCGGAGTTGGCTGTAGAGTTAACCTGGGAATGGGCGTTGTCTTGCGAATGTGCGCTTGCGCCGCCTTCCGCGCTGATAGATGTGCCATTGATAGAAGCGGATGCGGGAGGGGAGACTATCGCGCTTATATCATCGCCGGTCCTGCACGAGCCCGAATTCCCGTTCAGCACGCAGTTAAGGTTGGTGCTGACGTTTATGCACTGGTGGTTATTGCAGAATCCCTGGTCCCTCCCCCATGCGGTGAAGTTGCTTGACAGGTCTGTGACGTTCGTGACGTTGGTTATGAAGTATGCCTTGTCAGGCGCTGATATGACTACAGTGTTGGACGAGCGGTTCTGCTCAAGCTCTATCTTCCCGTCAGAGCCTATCTTCAGCGCAGCAGATGCGGGAACATGAGAGTTCCCTGCAACGAATCTACCGTCCACCCCCTCAGAGCCGTTTATGCTGGATTTCTCCACCCCTGGCGTCCTTATGTTCACTATCCCGTTGGGAGCTATAGTAAAGTTGGTCCCTTCCCTTGCCTTCAGGTTTATGGTTGGAAGAAGTATGGCGTTGCCGTTGCCTAGCAGGTGCAGCGACTTAGACAGGTCGATGTCTACGTTGACCGATGACGGCGCCGTGCCGTTTGACCCTACGATGAAGTCTCCCTCTATCCTTATAGTGCTGTTCGGCAGGAACAGACTTACTGTCTTGTTGTTGACCACGGCGCTCTCGTTAGATATGCTGAGGATAAGCTGGTTGTAGGTGCCTGCAGACAGGTTCACGATGCCTAGCAGCGCTGATATGTTCCTGAGCATCACCAGGTTGAAGCTCCTCGGGGTGTTCGATACGGTTATCCAGTTGCCGGTAGCCACGCTGTGCACCATCACGCTGCTGACAGTGATGTTGACGGCATCCACGGTTGACACAGTAGGCGAGTCAGATATGCTGAAGAGCGTCGGCACCTGTGCGCTCTGCGCTGCCAGCGTAGTTGTGGAGCCCGACGTGATTGGCGTGCCTGTGAAGAGGCCGCTGCCAGCTGCGAGGAGCAGGCCGGCTATCACTGCAACTGCCACCACTATAGGTATTACCCGGTACATAAAGTTCGGACTTGGTCTCCTTGCCGTCTGCACCTTCTCTATGCCGCTGAACTGCGGGTTAATCTCGTAGTACTTCAGCTTTATTATGAAGGGATTGTAGACTTGCTGTATTGCGCCAGCGTTGAGCAGCTCATTTATGTGCTGGCTCACCGTTGATGGTGCAAGGTCTAGCTCCTTTGAAAGCTCGGTAAGATTCATCTTCTTCTTGCTTAGCAAGTCTATTATCTTGTTCTTGGTATCCCAAGTCTTCGACACCTATCTCACCACAAAGATAGTGGGCTTTCAGTTTTAAATATGTTTGGCAGTATTTCGGTTTTTGTTAGGTATGTAGTCGGAGCAGCACCATTACGGTGAGCTATGCTCGCGTTCCCGGTGTAGTTTGGAGGACGGCCAAGTAGCCGGATTATTCCGGAGCCCTGAATGCAAATGAGAGATCGTTGTGCTCCTTTGCATCATAAACCACAACTCCCTTTTCATTGAAATAGGCGAATTCCTTTATCCCAATCTCCATTGCAAGCTTGCTGCAGATTGTGCAATACGGGTGGCCTGCGGGTTGCATCCTCAGCTCCTTGTCTAGCCTGACAAAATAGATCCTTGATCCGTTGACCTTCTCCGGATTTTTCTTGAGGGCCTCGATTATCGCCCTCCATTCGGCGTGTATGCAGCAAGTCTTGTCGGACTTGAAATCTTTTGGGAGATCGTCTTTCCTGCAATGGTCCAGGACTTCGCCATCTGGCGGTGAATTAAATCCTTGGCCTATTGCAATCCCGTCCTTAACGATTACGGAGCCGCCCTTCGCCCTGAAACATGTCGCATTGAGGGCAATCCGCGCGGCTACGTTCAGGTGACCCAGCGCGTCGTCCTTCTCTTTTCCAGATAGGGTTTTCATGGAACCACAGGTGGACTTGGCGGGATTTGAACCCGCAACCCCCTGCATGCCATGCAGGTGCGCTACCGTTGCGCTACAAGCCCGCATGGATGTAATTCATTTTAGAATATTTATTGCTTGCTATGCCGGCGACACGAATATTATGTTGCCCCCTCTCAGCAGTATGGTGCCCAGCTTCGCCCTCGTCTCCCCTCCATCAAGCTCCTCCGCCTCTTCGAGCACTATGTTCATGTGGGCATCAAAGGAGGTTATTCTTCCGCGTATGTTGAGGTTTCCCTTCAGCCTGACCAACACCGTCTTGCCTATCACCTTATTAAGCAGGTCAAAGGGTCTCTCGTTTTGCATCTTATCCACCATTAATCCTTCTTCTTTATCTTCATCAGTTCCTCCTTCTTCACCGCAAGGCGCACCCTTCCGGTGCCAACTCCTATCTGCTTTCCTATCAGTATATTCTCAGCAACGCCTTTAAGCATGTCGGTCTCGCCGAACACACTTGCATTGGTAAAGTGCTTGACGGTTTCCTCGTATGCCGCCCTCGCGAAGACAGATTCCTTCTCGCCGGCTATGCCGTGCCTCCCAACACTCTTTATCACACCAGTATGGGTCATCGTGTCCGCCACAAGGCCTAGGTGCCTGAAGCCGACCGTTATGCCCTCCTCTTTTATCGTCTTCAGCAGTTCGCTTGCTATGAGATTCCTCGCAGCTTCTATGCCGTAAACCCTCAATACCTCGAATATGTCATTGCTGTAGACATCATCCTTGTCAACGCCCTCTATCAGCATCACGCCCTCTATGTTGCTCCCGCTCGTTGTCAGGTAGAATTCATTCTCGTCGCCCTGCTGCATCACGACCTTCTGTATGCCCTGCACCCCGGCTATGGTTGAGCCCAGCACCTTGATGAACCTTGTACGTATGCTCTTTGTATCCTTGTCCTTTACCTTTACCTTTATTGTATCGCCGTCCTGCTCCACGCCTATTCCCTCAAGCTTCGAGAGCCTGCTAGCTACAGTCCTTCCGGTTATATCGTGCTGTGTCATCCTCTCCTTGCTCATGTGAAGAAGCATTGTCCCTGATTTGAGGTTCTCCTCAAAGCCCTCTATCACCCCTGACACCTTCACCTCCTCTATCTTCTTCCAGACCTCCTTGGCGCGGTCGTAGCTCTTCGACGCCGACTTTTCAAGGCGTATCTCCATCATTGGAAACTTCGGCTTCTTCCTCGCATCGACTATCTCTATTATTCTCGGCAGTCCGGTAGTTGTTATCACCGATGCTATGCCGGCCGAGTGGAACGACCTCAGCACCATCTGGGTGCCAGGTTCTCCTATGGACTGCGCTGCGACTACCCCAACGGCTTCGCCCGCCGCCACCTTCAAATTCCTTTCTATCATGATATCACTGCTTACCCTTCTTCGCCACCATCTGCATGGTCGGGTCTATCCCGTCGCCGCCGTATATGGTCTCGATCAGCGCGCCGCTAGCGTCCTTGACGCTCCCGTCGCTGGTAACATAAAGGTCCTGGAGCGCGTTTATCAGCCTGCGCTGCATGTAACCGCTCACTGCGGTGATCAGCGACTTGGTCATTGCAGAGTCCCTGGCCCCCATCGCGTGCATGTACAATTCGGTAGGGGTGAGTCCCTCTATGAAGCACGAGCGTATGAAGCCTTTGGCCTCTGGCCTCTTGTCGTTCCTTTTGAAATATGTAAGGATTCTGCCGTTGTAGCCTCTTGATGGCCTTCTTCCCCTAACCGCCTGCTGACCAAGCAGCATGCTTATCTGCACGAAATTCAGTATGTTGCCCTTCGCCTTTATCATTGCCATGAAGTATGCGTTGTTCATCGGTGTGAGCGTCTTCTGCAGGAACTTCGCCGCTATGTCCCTGGCTATGTCTAACTGGACCCTGAGCTCCAGCTCCAGCGTCTCCTTCCTGGTATAGCCTGGCAGCACCTCAAGTTTTCCCTGCCTGTAGCTCTCAAGCAGCGCCGCTGCCTTCTCATCCGCCTCTTTTATTATGCGCTCCTTCTCCTTCGCGATCTGCTCCGTCTCGTAATAGTCCCTTATGCTTATCGTCATGCCTGCAGCGTAGACGGCCCTGACCGCCATTGTTGAAACATCATGCAGGAACTTCATGGCTGCAAGAGGCCCGTACTTCTCGAACACCTCCGAAATCAATGGTCCTCCGAACCCTATTATGCTCTCGCTTATTGTCCCTTCGACGAGCTCACCGTCCTTTATCACCGTCTTCTCGCCTGGCCGTGACGACGCGGTGTAGTTCAAATCCTTGGGCAGTATCATAGAGAATATAGCCTTGCCGCTGTAGAGGCCGTTCTTCTCCCTCTTCGGCATCTCGCTGACCCCCACTGACGATAGGAGTATCGATGTTTCATCCTTGCTGAAGAAGGCATCATCCTTCGTCAGCATGTATAGTCCGGCTATCTGGTCCTCTTCGGTGAACATTATGGGCCTGCCGTCCCTCGGCGACAGTATCAGGTCCTTTGGCTGCATCAGGTATCTTGCTTCGGCCTGCGCCTCTATCGACTGCGGAACGTGGAGGTTCATCTCGTCTCCGTCGAAATCCGCATTATACGGCACGGCAGCCGATGTGTTCAGCCTCAGCGTCTTGCCTGGCAGTATCTTGACTACGTGTGCCATCACTGATAATCTATGGAGGGTGGGCTGCCTGTTGAAGAGCGCGAAATCGCCGTCGATGAGCTGGCGCTCCAGCACGAAGCCGGGCACGAGCGCCTTGAGGAGCTCTTCCCTGTTGACCTCCGTAACGCGCTTCCTTATTCCGTCCTTCGATATCACGTTCAGCACCATCGGGTATTCGGTCCTTGCAAGGTATTCCTTGACGAGGTCGATGTTCCACTGTGTGGTGTAAATAGGAATGGTAAGATTCTCGGCTATCTTCTTTGGCACCCCGACCTGATTTATCGTCAGCCTTGCATCAGAGCATATGACCGTCCTGGCGGAGAAGTTGACACGCTTGCCAGATAGGTTGTACCTGAGACGGCCCTCCTTGCCCTTGAGCCTCTGCGCAAGCGTCTTAAGCGGCCTGGTGCTCCTGTGCCTTGCCACCGGTATTCCAGGTGTCTCGTTGTTGAAGTATGTTGTCACCTGGTATTGGAGCAGCTCCCACAGGTCGTCTATTATTATCTGAGGCGCACCAGCATCTATATCCTGGCTCAGTCTCTGGTTGATTCTCATTATGTCGACGAGCTTGTGGGTAAGGTCGTCCTCGCTCCTTTCCCCGGATTCGAGCGTTATAGAGGGGCGCATGTTGACCGGCGGCACTAGCAATGCTGTTATGACAAGCCATTCCGGCCTCGTTGCGATAGGGTCTATGCCCATGAGCGAGAGGTCGTCGTTGCTTATCTTGGAGAGCCAATCGCGTATCTCGTCCGGCCTTAGCCTGCTGCCCTCCATGTAGAAGAATGTCGGCCTTTCGAGCTTCACCTTCCTCTGCGGCGCGCCGCAGTGCGGGCACTTCTTGACGCTCTTCAGCTTCTTCATCGCAGGTCCGGACTTTATCTCCGGTTCTTTTACAATCGGCGCTACAAGATCATCTGTGGTCTCCTCCTTCACGAACTCCTGTATTGCAGGCCTCATCTCCGCTATCTGCGCCTCTGACATAAGTATCCGGTAGCACTTCTCGCACGTTGACTGCAGAAGCAGGTATATAGTCTTGGCGAACTCTGGATGTATTACAGGGCGGACGAGCTCTATGTGCCCGAAATGACCTGGGCAGCTCTTGGCCCTGCCTCCGCAGGTCTTGCACTTGAGCCCCGGGTCTATCACACCAAGACGTTGGTCCACCACACCGCCGTCTATCGGATAGCCGTCCTCGTTGTACGTATCAGATACAATGAGCCTGGCCACACTCATCCTCTTTATGAGCTCAGGCGATAGAGTTGTGAACTTCACATTGTCTATGCTCTCAGCTTGCATAATATCACTCGCTCTTCAGCACCATCCTAGGCAGGATGTGCATCGATTTTATCTCGTCTAACAGGAGCTTGAACGCATAGCTTATCTCCACCTTTTCAAGGTTGTTGCCCTTGCAGAGCTGGCAGACCGGCACATTCTTTATGTAGTCATAATAGCCCACGTCGCCGTCGTTCTTGCATATCCAGATCTCCGCCTTGTCGGACTGGTCTAGCATCCTTTCCTTGAGCGACAGGCTTGCGCCGTGCCCTACAAGTGCATCGCGCTCCATTTCACCGAATTTGAGGCCGCCTCTCCTGGGCTTGCCCTCTGTCGGTTGGTGTGTGAGAATCTGAACCGGACCACGGCTCCTCACCTGCAGCTTCAGGCTGACCATATGGAGCAGCTTGTTGTAATAAACCACACCGGTGAAAAGCTTTGCGTTGAACTTCATGCCGGTCCTTCCGTCATAGAGGTCCTCGTCGCCAAACTTGTCGAATCCATGCTGTTCAAGTATCGAGCCGTATTCGCTTATTCGCTCCTGCCCCCTCTTCGAGAATGGAGTGCCATCTACGTGCGTGCCCTGCAGAGCTCCGGCCTTCGCTCCCAGCATCTCCAGCATGTGACCCAGTGTCATCCTACCTGGCAGGGAGTGCGGATTGAGCAATAGGTCTGGCACTATGCCCTCCTTGCTGAAAGGCATGTCCTCCTGATTCATTATCAACGCAACAACGCCCTTCTGCGCCTGCCTGCTGGCGAACTTATCGCCGGTTTCCGGGACCTTTACGCTGCGTATCCTCACCTTGACTATTTTAGTTGCACCTGTCGTCTCGCTGAGCATCACATCATCTACGACGCCCTCCTCGCCAGCCCTGAGCGACACCGAGTTGTCGCGGCTCTTCTCTTCGCCCACGCCGAAGCTTGTCTGCTCCTCAAGAAACCTGGGCGGTGAGACCTTTCCTATTAGAACATCGCCTTCATCCACCTGGGTACCTACTTCTATTATACCATCGTCGCTCAGCTTCGCGTATGCGTGCTCACCCAGATAACCGTCAGTAGTGGCAGGCGGTATTCTAAGATGGTCCTGCTGCCCTCCTGGATATCTTCGCTCCTCGTCACTGTACGTCCTGTAGAATATGCTCCTTCCGAGGCCCCTGTCAACCGCGGACTTGTTCAGCACAACAGCGTCTTTCATGTTGTACCCATAATATGTTGAGAGAGCCACCACGAAGTTCTGCCCGCTGGGATGCCTGCTCAGTCCCAATGCCCTGTAAGCAAGGCTGTCTACTATAGGCACCTGCGGGTAGTAGAGCAGGAATGCACGCGGGTCGTACCTATTGTTGAAGTTTATAGCATAAAGGCCCTGGCTCTGCTTGCTGAAGTTGAGTGCTATCGAGTGGCGGCCAACGCTGTTGAACTCCATCAGCGCGCTTGAATTGACCGTCAATCCGAATATTGAAGCGGGGTCCACCTCAAGGTGCGTTGTCTTTGTGGTTATCTCGCTCTCCTCAAGAGCTGCAAGCGCATTCTCCTCCTCCTCGGCGTCGAGGTACTCTATTATCCCCCTTCTTAGCAAGTAGTTGAAATCTATCTCCTTGCTTGCAAGCTTCTGCTTCAACTCTTCGGTGAACTTGCTCTTGCCCTGCTCCACTATTATGTACGGCTTACGGGCGCGGCCCCTGTCTGCATTAATGTGCACCTCATTGAGCTTCCTGATGTAAGCTACGTTAACCTCGCCCGATATTATCCCCGCGCGCCTGTTTTTGCGTATCTCCTTTGTAAATGCATGCCCGCCTGCTACTGTTCCTATTATCCTTCCATCAAGGTGGACGTAGCATTTGGTGTCAGCGTTCTTGGCCATTTAATCACTTCTTGTTATCAAGGAGCTTCAGCTCCCTTATCTTTTCCTCAAGCATCGTCTGGTCAGCCCCTACGGTTACCTTTGCCATTATCGCAAGATATTTGGTCAGTCCGACCTCTGTCCCTTCAGGAGTCTCGCTCGGGCATATCTTGCCAAGATATGTGCCGTGCACGTCCCTAGCCTTGAAGTGCGGGTGCTTCTTCGTCAGTGGTGACTTCACCCTACGCAGATGCGCCAACGCGCTTAGATAATTTGTCCTATCGAGCACCTGCGACACGCCTGTCTGGCCAGCCGGCCACGAGCCTGTGCCCATAGCGTAGAGTATCTTATCTGTAAGCGCATCCGGGTTTATGTTAGTACGTACGTTCAGCTTTCTCCCCCTAGCGGTTGTCTTCTCGACGTGGTACTTTATGTCCTTGACGAAAAATTTGAATGCATTGCTCAGTAGCTCCTCCATCAGGTCGCCGGCAAGCTTTATCCTCTTGTTCGCGTAGTGGTCCTTGTCCTCCGGCTTTGAATATCCGTAGGCCACCATCGATGCGCGCTTGGCCATCCTCACAAGGTACTCGGCCTTCTCCTTCCTGAACTTGGGCTTTGTGCCTATATGAGGCAATATATACGTATCGAGCTGCATGTCTGCGCGCTTCTGCTGGTACGGCCTTGCCTGGTTCGGCGCTGACATCTTGCCCAGCTCCATCACGCACTCCTCCTCGCTTATCCCCTGGGTCTTGCTCAAATCTATGTTAAGAAGCATGTCGTTGGCTATCTCCTTGACGTCCTCTACTCCATTAAGCATCTCGTTAGTCTGCATGCCGAGAGCCCTGAGCACCAGTATAAGATCTATGCCCTTCGATACTGTCGGGAAGAGTACCTTGTATATGCCGTAATCGTCCCTTGTTATGCTGCACCTCGCACGGAAGTTAAGCGTTGTAGAGAAAACCTTGCTCACCACTCCTTTCTTCTCCTTTGTGCATATTATCCTGTTGGGGGCCAGGTCCTCTATTCCAACAAGAACCCTCTCTGATCCCTTTATTATGAAATAACCGCCTGGATCGTCAGGATCTTCACCTTCGCTCAGCAGCTGGTCCTTTGACATGCCCTTTGTGTAGCAGATGTCACTCTTCACCATCACTGGCAGCTCGCCTATGAAGACCTCTGATGTGTTAATCTTCTTCTCTATGCCGCTTATCACCGGCGTGTATGTGAGGTATATTGGCGCGCTGTACGTCAGGTTCCTTGCAAGCGCCTCGTTGGGCAGTATCCTCTTGGAGGAGCTGTCGGATTCAATTACAACAGGCGAACCAAGACGAACGCTGTTAAGCTTTATGGCGAAGTCTGATACTTCAGGTTCTATGTTTGCCTGGCTCTCCACTATCCTCTGCAAACCTATGTTGACAAAACGGTTGTAGCTGTCGATCTGCTGCTGCACCACGGACGTGTTGCTCAGATACGATTCAAGTATGTCGTGGTTTTCCAATGGATCACATCTTCTCTACAATGTACCTGTAGTACGGATAATCGCCGGTTGGGTCGCTCCTGCTTATCAGAACCAGCTGGCCACGCTTTGCGCCTATTTTAACCGCCTGCGGATCAGTGTCGAGCATCTTCGGGAACTTGTCCATCGGCGTATTGAATTTCTTGGATATCTTCCTAGCCTCGCTCTCGCTCACTATCTCGTGCTTGACGACTAGTCTCAGAGGGGACTTTACCAAGGGTTCACCTAATTTATAAAAAGTGCGTCCTCTACTACAGGGTGCAAGGCAATTCATTATATTGGAACGCAAGTAATAAATAACTTACCGTGAAGCCCTTGTCCCTGTATGAAAACATTAGCGGAAGCGAGAGGGCTGGTCGGCTACGTCAGCGCACAACAGTATCAGTTAGATTTAAAAAGCTTGTGATAGAGGTCTTATACAGGTGAATAAGATGGCAAAAGGCAAAAGTGGATTGGCCTACGGCGCCTTCGGCCTAGAGTTCCTAGGAGGAATCTTCTTCCTAGTCACGGCAGCCCTACTCCTGAATGCAGGAAACACGGGGTACTCTAGCGCATTAGGTGCCTGGAACACAGGAGTCGCCAGCCTTTGGCTGCCCTTCATCTACCCGGTAGCAATACTAGCTTCGATAGCTGTATTCCTGGTTAGCTTCGCTAACCTGGCGGGCAGAGGCGGAAGAGCGGCGGGCGCGGCAGCGAAACTAACATGGGCAGCTTCCATAGCATTGCTCCTAATGACAGCTGGAACAAGCTGGATGTGGCTGGTCGTGATAGGGTTCATCCTGTCAATAATAGGCTCGGCAATAGGAATGTCAGAAAAGCCGTAATTTTACGGCTTTTCTTTTTCTTTTTTTTCTTTATTTTAGACTCCAGCGCAAGCTCTGAAACGGTTAGCAACCTATAAATAAGTCAATCCTCATTAACCCTCTGGTAGTATGCTTGCGAGGATAGGTGGCAATAAGGAGAGAGAGCAGCTTGTAGGCATGCTGAGGGGCATAGAGGGCATAGTAGTTTATGATCCGAGTGGCAGCATCAAGCTGACCAGTGGAGGAAGCTCTGATTACTATATAAATGCAAAAAGGGCGCTTGCCGAACCGCTGATAAGAAGGCATGTGGCCAGGATGATAGCAAGGCACGTAGCAGACGACATAGCATTCGTCGCGGCATCAGGTCACGGTGGCATCCCGCTGGGAACTGAGGTATCAGACGTGACTGGGAGCAAGCTCACCGCGATAAGGGAGAGGGAGAGGGAACGCGGCCTCGGTGGGTTTATAGACGGCTATGTCCCAAAAGAGGGAGAATGTGGGGTAGCCGTAGACGATGTCCTTACGACAGGCGGCAGCCTGATGCACATCAAGAGGGTGGTTGATGACACTGGAGCAAAAATCTCGAGATGGTTTGCTGTGGTAATTAGGGGGAATCCGACGCTGGGTTTCGACGTCGCGTACATACTGCGAACCGATGACCTGTAGCACAGGACCACTACCTGATTCTCTTGAATAGTCTACTGTAGAAGGAGGGTATGCCAGATGCCCTGAAGCTCTCCAAGCCATTCGCGTTCTTTATGAATGAGCCCTTGCTCCTGCTGCGCGCTATCTTCGCTATCGTTTCAGGTATATCCTCCCTGTCGCGCACAACGCACATTCTTTTCACTATATCTGGTATTGGAGAGTAACTTGGTAGTACCACTGGTGTACCAAGCGCCAGGCATTCCAGCGCTGTCGCGCTGAGCCCCTCCCTCTCTGACATGTTCAGGAACAGCGATGCGCTTTTCAGCAGCGCATATGCGTCCCTTCTTCGCGTGATGCGTCCCTTTAGCGTCACGATGCCTGAAAGATTCAGGGCGTGTATTGTGTGCAGTATGGATTCCTTCTCGGGGCCTTCCCCAACTATCACCCCCTTCACGTTCTTGTCCTCCATAGATGCCAGCCTGACTGCGTCTATCCACCTGTCGAACCTCTTCTCCTTTATCAGCCTGCCGATGTAGACCACAAGCCCACGCTTTGGAGCTGCCCTCACTTTTGATATCTCCCTGTCGTCGAGTATCGGGGTGAACTGCTCTATCTTTGAGCGGGGCACGCCTATCGATATGAGGCCGTCGTATGCTCTGCCAGGGTTTGCTATGTAGGCGTCTGCACCCGATAGCGTCCAGTTTGTATAATCTGATATGATTCCACCAAGTACCTTGCCAAGATATCCTATCCATTCTTTCCTTGCCCAGTATTCAGCGACGTCCGTGACCAGCTTCGCGCCGGTCACCTTGCAGTACAGCTTAACAACCGGCAGGTGCAGGTAAGGGAATGCGTTGACCTGAACCACGTCGAACCGATCAGAGAATATTTTCCAGGCTATGAGGGAGAAGTAGAACGCCTCTCTCATCGACCTGCGCTTGTGCCTGTAGAACTCCTTGTCGGTCAGGTAGTGCGAGCAGTGGTAATGTATTTTCTTGTCAATGAAATTGCGCCTCATGCCCTTCCACATGAATGAGTAGAAGTGCACCTCATGCTCTTTTGCGAGGTACTCCGCTTCGAGCCTCTCGGTCTGCTCGACCCCGCCGACGTGCCAGGGGAATGCCGCGTCTGAGACGAACGCTATCTTCATCATAGCACCTACATGAAAATGCTGTAAAGCCTTAATATTATGTCGCCAATCATTATCTTGAAGTCGACCGGCCTGCTGACATCAATACTCTCCGGTTCGTACTTCATGTCGCCGCTCTTGTAGAAATAGTTAAGCTGCCCTATGTGGTAATGCAGGTTCATCTTGTCCGCTTTAGCTACCTTGAACACGTAGGACTTGTAAAGTTTCTCGTTTTTTAGGATCTTGAGACCCATCCAGGCATCATAGACATCCTTGGCTACCATCCTAGAGAGCAGCGCTGTGGTCTTCCTTGCAAGCAGGAACTCCAGACTGTAGGATGGCACCAGCAGCGATCCCATAGGATAGTTGAAGAAGCCGAGAATGCTCTCTACCTTGCGCAGGCTTGGCTCCTCCATCTTCCTGGCTTTCGTAAGGTCTATCTGCACGCCCTTGTAGACGAACCTCGCAGCTTTGATATGGGAAACTTCGCCATCCGACACCCTTTTGAGGAGGGATACGCTCTTATCGAAGGCGAAGCTTTCTATGTCAAGGTCATAGGAAATCCGCTGGTCGTTGCCGAAATATATCTTGTTGAGCGCGGTGCCTCCGTAGAGCGCGACCTTCTGGCCCTCGCTGGCAAAGAGGGCGGTCAGCTCCTGGAGCGCAACCATGTTGGAGACCTCCTTCTGGAGCTTCTCCTGCGTTATCCCTGTCTTCAATGAAACCTCAGCCAGATCATACGGCATTTTCCCATCTCCTTATGTTGAAGTTATCATATATGTGCCATTTGTCATTGTAGCTCTCTGTCTTCTTTGACCTGAAGAACGACCTTCCTACAGGCCTAGCTAGAGATAGCAGAGACTTGATGAACCATGCTGGAGCCCTTCCATCAAAAACAAGCCCCATCCTTCTTACTGTGGACAGGTTGGCATCCTTGGCATAGAGTAGCACCTCTTTCCATTCGCTGTTGTTGAATGGTCTTATGTTGAGTGCACGGAACATGTCAAATGTGTTAGCGTACCTTGGCTTCAGCAGCATGTCGAATATGGTCTTAGGGTATGTTGAGATAAGTATGCCGTCATGCAGCTCGGTGCCGTATAGTTGCTTTGAGATCGGTATGGGCATAAACTTCACATTCTTGAAATTGCACGGCCTCTGCTTGGTGGAGACGCAGACGTACACAATGCGCTCCAGCTCCGTCTTCAACCCATGCAGATACAGCGCCGAGGATAGACCGATGTAACCGTTGTACAGCTTAGCGGCTATCCCGAACTGGTTTGAATCACTCCTTGCGTATATACCATTCCTTAGTCTGACCACCTCTCCTCCGTCTATCCATGACTCCAGCAAGCGGTTCAGCCTCCTTTTGTTGATACCAAGAACATGGTCAATGCTACTTGTGGTAAAGAGGGCTGGTAGCTCTCGGTATTCATATACTTTTTTTCTCATTTAAGACACTTTTTGTCTATTTCAGTATAAAAAGTATCTAAAGATATATAAGCCTTTTGTATGGAAAAGGCTGGAATGACCATACTATAGTAAAATATAAGTTAGGTGGTTTTGGCTTTGCGAGGGACTATCGGTCTGAACCTTCCAGCTACCATGTTAGCAGTCAGCCTTATCGCGAAAATCGGCTTCCAGTTGCTTATCTTGGACTTTGAATGCTTGCGTGGGTAGTATGATATCGGTATCATGCGGACGCGGAAACCCTTCCTTACAAGCGCCAGTTGGAAGATTGTCGGCCCTGCAACGTATCCCTCCATGCTCCTTATCGTATCGTATGCGCTCTTCCGCATCGCGAAGATGCCGCTGAATGTGTCGCGCATGTACTGCCCTGTAAGTATGCTTGCGAGGAAGCCGAAGTAACGGTTGCCTAGCTGGATCAGCCGCGGCATAGCCTCGATAGAGCAGCCCGTTCTGTCGCCGCCTATGTATGCATACTCCTTGTGTTTTGCCAGGTAATCTATTATCCGCTTCAGGTCGTTGATTTTGTACGTGCCATCAGGATCTATGCATGCTAGCATATCTCCGTGCGCCAGCCTCAATCCCTCGACAAGCGCGTGCTCGTATACGCCTTTCCTTTGTATGACGACCTTTGCCCCTGTCTTGTAGAGCGGTTTCCTGTACTCAGGGTCGCTTTTGTCCACGATTATGACCTCTGCGCTTTTTCCGAACGCCCTGTATATGTCTCGCACGACGCCAGGCGTGGTCGCCTCGTTTTTTGTGGTTACTATGAAGCTGGCTCTCATCTATGCACCGGTCATGCCCGCTTGGAGCAGAATGCATATCCCAATGTCTGGTATATCAGCTTTGCAGCCAGGAAGTTTGGCGCCACCATGCCAGGAACAGGGCAAAGCTCATTCACGTCCAATCCTATAAGATTCCTTTCCCCCAGTACGTTCTCTAGTATCTCCTTCATCTCGTTGTAGCGGAAGCCGCCCGGTTCAGGTGTTCCTGTGCTGGGCATCTCGCCAGTGTCGAGCACGTCAAGGTCTATTGTAACGTAGATGTTCTTCCTCATGTTCTTCAGTATCGTGCCTGCGATCTGCTTCGGCGTGAGTTTCCTTGCCTCCTTCATGTAGAGTACGTCCTTGGAGTGCGCCTTCGCGCTTTTCTCGTCTATGCTCCTTACGCCCACACTATAACAGCTCTTACACATTTCCCTTATCCTGGCCATCACGCAGGCATGGCAGTATTTGCTGTTGTGGAATTCATCGTATGAATCAGCATGCGCGTCGAAGTGCAGCACGCTGAAGTCCTTGTATTTTTGTGAAATAGCCTTGACAGCTCCGATCGCAATGGTATGCTCGCCGCCAATAAGCAATGGCACCTTCGAATCCTCAAGTATCAACGACACCTCCTTTGCTATGCGGTCTACCATGCCTTTCGGCGAGTCGAAATCTGGAGCCAGTTCCTCTGTGGTGTATATGCCTATGTCGCTTATCCGTCTTCCAAGCTCCTCGCTGTAGAGTTCCATCGGCCTGCTCGCTTCTATTATAGCGTGGGGGCCCTCCCTCGAACCTACCTTATACATCGACGTTGAGTCGTACGGCACAGGTATGACGATGACTTTAGCCTTATCGTAGCTCTGCTCCTCTAGGCCGAAGAGATTGTAAGGCGGCATGGCGTTCAGCACCCCCATTTTATCACGATAATACAGCAGAAGCTATAAACATATTTGGGTGTAATCTCTATATATTGTGCGGTGGGAGCATCAAGATACATTACCATGGGTTCAGAGTTTACCTTGAAAGCCTGTCAGAAAGCGACGCTGGTGAGCTCGCAAGGAACGCGAACGATTACGAGATAGCGTATAATGCTGCATCAATAGGTGCGTTCCCTTACCCATATTCGATTGAGGATGCACACGCGTTCATAGAGAGTGCAGAGAGGTCGCTAGCTGATAGGACGGGCTACCATTTTGGGGTACACCTATCAGATTCTGGCGCGCTGATCGGTGCGGCAGGCGTGCTTAGCGTGGACAGCGCGGCAAAGAACTGCAGCGTGGGCTACTGGCTCGGCAAGGAGCACTGGGGCAAGGGCTACGCAAAAGAGGCGGTGATGCTGCTCTCCGCATTCTCTTTCAAGAACGCTGACGCCTCAACGGTTAATGCCGATGTGTTCGGCTTCAATTCCAGGTCAGTGTCAATGCTTGGCTCGATAGGCTTTGTGAGGGACCCATCATTCAAGGAGATGAAGGCGCACTACGCGGGGTATGCGGAGGAGTTCAGGTACTCTATGACGAAGAACTCATTCAGCAGCTCTTACAAGGACGTTTTCGATAACACGGTAATTACACGAATGAAAAAAAGCACGCAACAATCGGAGTTGGCGTCATACCTGAGAATTATGCGATAGAGATAGAGCCGAACATGAAAACATTCAGGTTCGAAGGCAGGGTAGTGATAAAGGCGGATGCCACAAAGGGCACCAAATTGATAAAGCTCAACTCAAAGGAGCTGAAGATCAAGAGCATCAAGGTCAGCGGCAACAAATCCGCGCAGAGCGCGTCGTTCAGGCTTGACCCTAAGAACGAGGTTATGACGATCGCGCTGCGCAGGCCGGTGCGGGGCAGCATCTCCATAGAGATAAGATACAGCGGCGTTAACAACGACAAGCTCTACGGCTTCTACAGGAGCAAGTACACGTACAGGAAAAAGGACGCATACATACTTACAACGCAGTTCGAGGCGCCAAACGCGAGGGCGGCGTTACCCTGCCTGGACGAGCCGGCGTACAAGGCTACGTTCGACGTCGCGCTTGTGGTCGACAAGAAGCTGTCAACGGTCTCGAACATGCCAATCAAGAGCACAAAGGATGCTGGCAAGGGCAAGAAGAGGGTAACTTTCGCAACAACGCCAAGGATGTCAACGTACCTGCTCTACATGGGCGTCGGCGACTTCGAGCGGGTTTCGGGCAATGCGGGCAAGCTTAAGGTGAGCGTGGTTACCGTGCCAGACAAGCGTGCGCTGACAGGCATCCCGCTGGATTACGCAAAGAGGTTTGTGCTGGACCTGCAGTCATACTTCAACGTAAAATACCAGCTGCCAAAGCTCGACGTCATCGCGATACCAGATTTCGCAGCAGGCGCGATGGAGAACTGGGGCGCCGTTACATTCAGGGAGGCGGCACTGCTCTGCGACAACAAAAATGCCGCGGTAACAACCAAGCAGTACATAGCCGAGGTAGTTGCGCACGAGTTCGCACACCAATGGTTCGGCGACCTCGTCACCATGAGGTGGTGGGATGACATGTGGCTCAACGAGAGCTTTGCTACGCTGATGGCATCCATGGCGGTGGACAGGGAGTTCCCGGAATGGAAGACGATGCTAGGATACAGGTACGATACGATGGACACGGCGATGGTGGTGGACGGGATGAAGAATACCCACCCGATAAGCACGGAGGTCAGGACCGTCGGGGAGATAGAGAAGCTGTTCGACGCGATAGGGTACGAGAAAGGGGGGAGCATGCTGCTGATGCTCAAGGATTACGTAGGCAGTGAGACATTCAGAAAAGCGTTGCACAACTATCTGAAAAGGCATTCCTACTCCAACGCCACGAAGTCTGACCTATGGGACGCGGTTCAAAAACAGGCCGACAGGGAGGGCAAGCGCATGCCTATAAACAGTATGATGCAGAACTGGCTTGACAGGCCTGGTTATCCGGTGCTGCATGTCAGGATGGGCGATGGCTACGCCGACATCGCACAGGAGCGTTTTACCATATCCGGCAACATGCAGGAAAGGCCTTGGATTGTGCCCATAAACTACCTGACAGAGAAGGGACCGGGTGCATTCCTGCTGTCGCAGAAGAGCGCCAGGATACGCGTCAGGGGGGACTGGATAAAGCTCAACCACGGCCAATCCGGCTTTTACAGGGTGCGGTACGACAGCGATATGCTTGCAAGGCTAGGCGAGATGATAAAGGACGGAAAGCTTGATGCCCTTGACGGCTGGGGTGTGGAGAACGATCTCTTCGCGATGGCGAGGTCTAGGACTGTTAACGTATTCGATTACCTTGATTTTGTCAAGAGATATGCCATGGATCCGGGGTACCCGCTCTCGATGAGCGTGTCAGAGCACCTCAGTTGGATAACAACGATATCGGTAGGCCGGGAGTGGAGGGACCAGGCAGTTGCGATAAGCAGGGATTTCCATAAAAGGGTGCTCGAGAGCCTTGGCTGGAAGACTGGGGAGAAGGAGGAGGCCACAGACACGCTTCGGCGCAGCATGTCGATATCGGCATTGGGAATGCTGAAAGACCCTGAAACCGTATCGAAAGCGTCAGAGATATTTGATGCATTTGTGAACAGGAAGGAGAGGATCGACGACAACATAAAGAGCGCGGTCTACATGACCGTGGCATTCAACAGGCCTAGCGAGGAACTGCTGGACAGGTTCATGGAACTGTACAAGAACGATCCTGTGCCGCAGGACAAGTCGAGGGCGCTGCAGAGCGCAGGCATGCTCGGTGACAGGAGCCTGGTCAGGAAGGCGCTGGGGTTTGCCCTCTCCAAGCAGGTGAGGATCCAGGACTCGTGGCGCATCATGGTGGGCGCAGGGTCGAATCCGATTACAGATGATATATACAGGGAGTGGGCGATGGTGAACTGGAAGAGGCTTATGAAGACATTTCCGCCAAGCACCCATGTGATGGGCAGGTACACAGAGGTTTTCGGCGCTGCGAAGGACAAGGAGTCAAGGGACAAGATAGCTGGCTTCTTCGGCAAGAAGCAGAATATAAGGGATGACATCGTGCTGGACTCGAAGAAAGCCATAGAGCGGATCGATTCCAACATAAGGTTCCTTGAAGTCAACGGCTAGGTGCTAATTTGGCGCTCCTCTTTTTGACGTTTGTCGCATTCCTCTCGCTGGCCTGGCTCGGGCTGATGCTGCTCAACCTTGCAGGAGTGCTGGCCAGCAGCAAAGAGAATTACAACAATGGCAGTGGAAGGAAGAAGGTGCTGGCGATAGTGCCGTGCAAAGGCGGTGACGTCACGCTGGAGCAGAACCTGATCTCGATAAAGAACCAGGATTGCAAAAATTACAAAGCGGTTGCGGTAGTGGACAGCAAGGGCGACACGGCGGTGCATTCGATCAAAAAAGCCGGCGTTGATTACATAATATCGTCGAAAAGTTACAGGAAGGGCAGTGGCAAGGTAGCCGCGATAATAACCGCAATGCGAAGGTTCAGGAACTTCGACATATATGTTGTAATAGATTCGGACGTGCTCTGCAGCAAGGACCATGTAAGTTGGCTTGTGGCGCCACTCCGAGACAAGAGCGTCGGCGTGTCTACCGCGTACCCCTACTTCAACCCAGTCGGAGGATTCTGGTCCATTGTAAAGATGGCCTGGGGATTCGTAGGCAACGGCATGATGGAATCCAGGCTCACCCGGTTTGTCTGGGGCGGCTCGATGGCCTTCAGGAAGAGTCTTGTGGGCAGCAATGAATTCAGGATGTTTGAGAAAGCGGTATCGGATGACTCCATGATATTCCACTTCGCAAAGATGAAGAAGCTGCAAATCGCGTATGTTAACAGGCACACGATCATGATAAATGCCGACGACAATTTCGCGAGGTTCAAGGAGTGGTCTGACAGGCAGACCGCCCTGTCGATACTCGGGAGCAGGAAGGTGCTGCGTTACGGCTTATTATTTTATTCTGCGCAGGCGCTGCTGCTCATATCTGGGATAGCCTTGTCATTCTATTCGCCGTGGTATCTGATACTGCTTCTGCCGTTCGCTATAGGCGTGGTCAAGACATATAGAAGATCGAGGCGTGCGTACCTTTCGCTACTACCGATAAGCTTCATGATTAATTTCATCTTCCTGGGCAACCTGATAAAGGGAGCCTCCATGCATGAGATAGAGTGGAGGGGCTCCAGGTACCGCCTGGCCAGGCCGTTCTAGTCGTAGATGCATTCCAAGAATGGGGCAAACCTAGGTTCGCCAAATGCTGCAGAAACACCGAAAAGGAACCCATAAATATCTTCATGGCGTTATACTATATTGTTGCTATAGGTGTTAGTGTGAAAACTGGGTCTGACAAGGTCGTGCTCAAGATTTTCGACAGCAGGGACGGCTCTGAGAAGAGGGCGCACAATTGCGACCTCTGCCAGGCATATAAGAGGGAGGCTGCCAAGGGCGACAAGGACGCCGCTCGCTTCTACAAGGATCACATAAACCAGGTAGTGAAGAAATATAGGGGCATCACCCTGGTGCTGGACGCAAAGCAGGGAAGAGAGATGCTCCCTGGAATGAAATCGCGCTGACTGTTTTTATGAAGTGCCTATCGATGAAGCAGCCGTTTGCGGAGCTGCTGATTTCCGGCAGGAAGAAAATTGAGGTAAGGAGTTGGAACACCAGGTTCAGGGGGCCCTTTCTGGTGCATGCGAGCCTGAACCCGGACATCAAGGCATGCTCTTCCATGGGCATCAGCCCAGGCAACGTTGCAAGGGGAGCGGTCATAGGAAAGGCGGTGCTTTACGGCGTAAAAGAGTACAAGAGCGTGGAGGAGTTTCTGGCTGACAAGGACCTGCACTTTGCAGCTGATTATATAAATCCAAGATACGGGTTCATGATTAAGGACCCGGTGAGGTTCGGCAAGCCAATACCTGCAAAGGGGAGGCTCAACTTCTTCGACGTCAATATTGGGGTTGTATGAAGAACGTAATAGTCTCGATACCAAACGACCAGGAGCTTGCGGCCAGGCTGGCCAAGAAAGGGGCATCCAATGGCGTTACATTCTACAACCGGAAAACTGAAGATTCCGTCTTCGTGGTGATTGCGCCAACAAGCCCAGAGACCAAGTTCAACTCCGTCGCGGAGGTGCTCACCATGTCGGATGACGTGCTGATAAGCACCAGGAGCATAGACAGGCTGTTCGGCGAGTCTGTGATAGGGTGCAGCCTCCTGGACAAGAGCGTAGTACTGACCTCTGACAGCGACGCATCAGCGATAATGCGGAGGTCAGGTGTGCAGAGTAGGGTCATCGACGAAAGTCAAATATTGGGCCATTTCGGCTCCGTGCAGAAGGAGAGCAGCGGGAATCCGGTAGTCGAGATAGACCATTCGTTCGATGTGAAGGGCGTCGGTGTTGTGCTATTGGGCATAGTAAGGAGCGGCACTGTGAGGGCGCATGACGAGCTCTTCTCTGGATCAGGCAAGAAGGTAACCATAAGGTCCATACAGAGCCAGGATGAGGACGTGAAAGAGGCCGGGACAAACACCAGGGTAGGTCTTGCAGTAAAGGGCGTGGAATCCACCGAGCTAAGCAAGGGGGACATCCTCTCAAAGAGTGCGATTAAAAGGCTGTCAAGCGCCGGGGTGCAGATAAGGGTAAGCCAGATGGTTAAGGAGAAGGAATTCAATTATAAGGAACTGTGGCTTGTCTGCGGCTTCAGATCGAGCGTGTGCAAGGTAGTAAGCAAGGGAGAGGATTATGAGGTGCAGCTCCAGGCGCAGCTGCAGCTTTCAAAAGGAGACAGATTCCTGCTTGTGAGGAAGGAAGAGCCGAGGATATTCGCTGCAGGTACGGTACTGTAAACATGCCTATATGCGCGAGAAGATGCTCCTTAATAGGCTTATCAGCTGCTGGATTAGCCCGTTTATTCCACTCTGCGGCTGCTGCTGCATCGTTGTTGTCGGCTGGACGGTAACCGTTATTGTAGTACTGGCAGGGCAGGACACGTGGCCGGCGCACGGCGCGGTCGCAGTTGGCGTTGATACCCAGCTGCAGCCGGCCGGGACGTTTGGTATGTTGCAGATAGTTGACGATGCTGCGATTATGGCAGATGGAATGGTCGTAGTAGTGGTTGTAGTTGTGACATTCTGATAGATATTCAGGTCAACGGTATGGAGCCTTGGTATGTAATTAACCTGCACAAGCTTTATGTACACGTTGCTGTAGCCGCTTATGGATATCGTCTGGCTGGCGTTCAGGTAGTATGAGGCATTGTTAATGGTGACTCCAGCGGTGCCAGGTGTTATGTAGTTCTGCGTGAATTTGAGGGTGTAATTGCCTATGACAAGCGTTGTTGCTGTGTCGGTCGAGATGTTTATCATGTGGTAGCCCAGTTGTGTGGAGTTGCTGTACGGTACTATCTGCGCCGCCTGGGCGCCAGTAAGCGATGCTACAAATGTAACCAGTAGCAGGGATATCAGGACGGTTCCACGGTTTTGCATCCTATCACGTATAGCGTTTACATGCCGTTATTTATTAGCTTTGGTGTTTCGATCGTCCCATTCGCGCATCTTCCTGTGGGCGGAATAAGCGTAAAGCAGGAGGCCGAATATGGCACCCCCTATAAGGTGTATGAACCAGTACTGGTTCCTGTTCAGGTAGGCGAAGAATACGGTGGAGAAACCGAGCAGGAGCGCGGCGTATGCGAAGACTAGCACCTCGGCGTTATATCCCTTCCGCATATGGCGCTCCCTGAGCCTGTTTATCAGCTCTGAATCGGTAGTCTCGGCCACGAAGAAAAGGAGCATGCAGAACGCCAAGACGGAAGTGCCGCTTGCAGGCGTGCCTATGGTGGCCCAGACTATGGCGGATGCGGCGTATGAAGCGACGGCGCTAAGCACAAATGCGTGGTCGACAAGTGAGTCCCGTTCCCTTATGTCTGCCATGTACCTGCTGTAGCTCTCGACCAGCGCGAATATTGCCAGGAGAACGATATAATTGTAAAGTATCCCATTGGAGGCCTGCTCGTAGAATATGTTGAACGGAGAAGATAGGAATATATAGAGGTAGTTGCCTCCCATACCTGCGTGCACGATCAGGCTATAAGCTAACGTTACCGCAGGCACGGCCAGCACTACGAATATCGTTAGGTATGGAAGGTGCAGATGCGGCTCTGCGCCACTTGCGCGTGCCTTGCCTCTATCCTGCATGCTGGTCGCATGATTGTATCTACGGCAAGCTATAAAAATATCGTGCCGTGCTTGGCAGGAATCAGCGGCTCTTTCTTGCGCCCTTCATGCGTGCGTTCCTAGCCGCAAGCGCAGCTATCACAATTATGACGGCCACTGCCACCACTATGCCGCCCAGATAGACCGGGTTGAGGTACCACGGCGCTGCGCTGCTTGTTGGAGGAGCGGCGCTAGCGGTTGGCGCAACTGTAGTAGGCACAACAGGCGCTGGCAGTATCGTTGTTGTAGGCGCGGGCGCCGGTGGAGTTGACGTGGTTGCCGGAACTGTTGTAGTTGGTGCTATAGTAGTTGCAGGTGCTACTGTTGTAGTGGCAAGCGGAAGTCCGCCACCGCCAGACACTACGCCGCCATGGCCGGCTCCTGACGGCGCTGGCGTGGCTGTGCTTGAGAATATACCGACTACCGGATCAGGAAGTATATTGAACGATATTGTGCAAGCTGCTGCATTGGTCGTATGTGCAAGCGCTGTCCATGTGCCGTTGATAAGCTCATACGGCACCACAGTGAGGCCGCACGGATAGCCAACGGTAAATCTGTAGGTGTTGTTGGATGGCGTGTTGCTCGTTGTTATGCTGACATTCATGACTAGCAGCTTGGTGAAGACGTTGCTGGCGTTCGTCGGAGGGGTCACGGTTGTATTGGTGACGTTCTTGATCAGTACGTTGGCCGTTATCTCATTCGACGTAGTTATGGTGAGTATGACGTTTGCGTTGGAATAATTCAGGTGTGAGGGCACGTTTGCTGGTATGGTCATTGTGACATTCACTACGCTGTTTGTGGTTGAGACCTGGGTTATTATGTCACCGGAGCTGCCCGCACTTGAGCTGATCCATGTCCCGTTAACGAGCGGCCCGGCGTTGTAGGTGTACGCCCAACCATAAGAATCAAAAGTGAAATTATTCTCATTTACGACTGGGAAGTAGTACGTTCTGTAGTCAAACGGGTGTGGATCGCCGCTTTGTTGAGCTGTTCCACCCAGCAGTATGTCGTTCTGGGCCCCGCCGTCATTGAACGTGCCGAGAGATCCTATAGTGTTTGCGCTGGTGTTGAGAGGCGCATATGTGACAAGCATGGCATTGTAGCCGCCAACGATGCTTCCGCATCCGTTGGAAGGCTCTGCAATCCCATGCTGCGGGCTGAGCGCTCCTTTGAATGTGCACCAAGTCCCATTATAGATCGCCTGTATGGCGTAGTTTATTGGACCCACCTGCCAGATCCTGAGCTTATGTGTATAGTTATCGAGGGCCCAGTAGTAGCCGGTGTTGCCGTAATCTTCATCATTCTTAATCAGATATGTGACATTTACTGTCGGGCCGGTTATTATGTCTCCAGAAGCACCAGATAGGCTCTCCACTAGCCTGTTTGCCCCCGCCGGATATGTGTCGTTCGTGTACAGCCATTCTGGATTAGTGAGGCTGGCGCCGCCGACGTTTATGTACTGGAAGTTGGTGTATCCTGGGAAGTAGTAATTGACCCAGTCGAATGTGGTGGGTCCGTCGTATCCTACTGAGTTGCCTGTTAGTACTGCGTTTTTGGTCCCGCCGAAGTCGAAGACATTGCCGTTGTTGAGCTGCCCTGATGTTACCACGTTGGCGCTTGTGTTGAATGTCGCGGAATCAAGTACTGCACCGTAGTGCGCGGAATACTGGCCGCAGCCGTTGACCGGTTCCAGAACGTTCCCGTTGGGGCTGAGCGCGCCCTTGAATGTGCACCACATTCCGGTCTGGATGACATTTGCAATATAGTTTCCTGGGGCAACCTCCCATATGCCTACCGTCTCTGTGTAATTGTCAAGCGCCCAGTAGCCTGGTCCCCATCTGGCATCTTCGGCGTTCTTGACCTTGTACGTTACATTGACCACTGGCTTCTGGGTGTTTATCGCGACTATGTCACCGGTTATCCCGTTATAGGCATCGATCCAGCTGCTCATCCCGCTGGGGTAGCTGCTGTTGGTGTAGGCCCAGCTCCACTCCTGCGGGGCCACGACGTTCGTGATGTTTGTAGGCTCTGGGCTAAAGTACATGTCCACGAAGTGCTTGAAGGTCGACACCGTGTTTGCTGTTTTATTTATCACGTTCCCTGAAAGCGCGCCGTGGTTGTCGAACTGCATGAGATTGCCGCTAACGTTGTTGCTGCCCGGTGCAAAAGTACCGTTGAAGTACATGGTAGCGTATCCGGTGAACTGGGCCACGCCGTTGTTCGGCTCTATTATTCCATTGCCAGGGCTTGGAAGGCCTTTGAATGTGTATGCGTTGCCTGAATCGTTGAATATCATGGTAAAGCTGTGCGGCCCTGTCTGATATGCAGTTATGTGCCTGGTGTAGTTGTCTAGCGCCCAGTAGCCGTGGTTGCCGCTGTCCGGGTTGTTCACTATGCTAACACTTGCATTGACTATCTGCTTCTGCGTGACTATGTCACCTGGTGAAACCGCGGTATTGGAAGTGTCTATCCACGTCTGGGTTCCAAGAGGGCCGTTGTAGACATAAGTGTATGTATAGCCTGGCTGTACTTCGCTGGTTATGTTTGCGAAGTAGCTATTTGCAAAAGCAAGCGATTGTGAAGTCGAACCTGCTCCGCCAGTTTGGTTGCTGAGAAGTAGCAAGTCGCTGATTGTTCCTAACGCATTGTATGTACCTATCGAAGCGTTGTCTGTCAACAAGGAGGGCTGCGTAGTGAATCCATTATCAGGGAAAGACGGCGCTGCTAGGGAGTTAAACGTGCCTACCACTGTCCAGCTCTGCTGCCCGTTCATTGTAGTAATCCCGTTTGCTACCTGCACCGCACCGCTCTGAGGGCTGTGCGCATTAGCTGGTATGAACGAGCTTCCTGAATCTGTGAAGTTGATTGTGTAGTTGAATGCGCCAGTTTGCCAAACGTGGATCGCCCTGTTGAATGTGTCCATCGCCCAGTAGTAGCCTGAGTTACCGCTGTCCTCGTCGTTGATAATGTTGGCATTGACAAACATGACCTGCTGAGGTGTGCTAAACAGTATGCTAGATCCGAATCCATCGTATGGGACCGTCTGATAATTGGTGTTCACGCCGCTGAATGTAAGGCCCCCTACAGTAAGTATCGTATTCGTGGATTCTGGAGTGGCCAAGATGCCAACTGGGGCGTTTGAGACCGTCGTATTTGTTATATGCCCATTGACGCCGTCGTATACAATGTCATAGCCGTAGTTATCGTGGACATTGTTAGAAATAGAATTTATCGTGATGGGAGTAGGGCTGTACGGCCATATTCCTACATCGTTGTTGAATACTTTATTGTTTTGTACTGTTACGTCGTTACCGGGTTCATACAATAGTATCCCACCAGACATGTAGCTTGCGGTAAAGTAGTTTTTGGTATCAGCTACCGCATTGTCATTGTAGCTGTTCCCGCTGACTTGATTATTTGATACCGTTGCCGAAGCGCCGGAATCTACCTCAACGCCATTCTGTGCAATAGCATTAGTCGGGCCTATGCCAGTTACCGTGTCTCCAGAAACGGCCACGACTGTGCCGGTGCCTAGAATTACTATGCCTGCTTTTTGATACAAACTAATTTGAGAGTTTGTTACCTCTCCTTGAGCGCCGTTTCCATAAAATATGTCGATACCATACTGGTTCCCGCTGAAAGGCACGTCGCCGGTGTTAAACACGTTGGAGGCTACTACGTTTGCGCTACCACCGTCCACATCTATCCCGGCGTAAAGCGCATTGCTTACTGTTGCTGATATTGTTACTCCGGTAACGCTATTACCAACATACACTCCAACGTCACATCCGTTTGCATCGATGATGCTGTTTATTGTCTGTCCTGTAGTTGCGACCACGGCTGCATTTGTAGGCGTTACTGCACTGAAACCGATACCAAATGCCCCGCTCAGGGAGGTGCAGTTTACAGTATTGCCGTTTATGCTCGCGGCGGCAGGCACAACTCCCCCCATTAGAGATATAAGCATTACAGAGAACGCAAGAATAAGAGGGACCCTTCCGACAGCGAACCTGCTGACATTGAGCCTATTAGCGTTATCGCTTTGCATTTCACCAACCACAGTAATTAAGACCTTTCAGAGAACCTGTGTTTCCCTGAACCCCCTTTGGAAGACATCTTTTCTTCAGATATATATATCTTTTCTGTCCTAATTAGAAAGGCTTATATATTTATATCGTCCTATATTCATCGGACAACT
>CAZCIA010000001.1:0-37172 GCA_964498845.1 Microcaldota archaeon | reverse complement strand
ATGCCCCTGATGGAAAAGTGGGGCGAATGTTTATCGCTGCGGTTCGCTTTCATCCTACCGCTAAAGCGTGTGGGATCTCCCGCTCACGTTGTTAAATTAGGTTGCCAAGAAAAATGCAAATGCAACTTGCTTCCGCTTCAGAGAAAGCTTTTTATACGTGCCTATTGCTTATCTAGAGTAAGGTGTAATAATGTCATTCAAAGGGAGACTTAAGGCGCAAAGCGCCATGGAGTACCTGATGACGTATGGCTGGGCCATACTCATCATAGCAATCGTTCTCGGGGCGCTGTTCTCATTGGGAGTCTTCAGCAGCAGCTCCTTCATAGGAACCACATGCATACCAGCATCTGGCTACTTCTGCTCAAGCCCTAGCTTGTACGCAGGCAACTTTATCGTGACGCTTGGGCAGGCAACAGGCACATCGTGGACAACAGTTAACGCGGTGTTCATAAGCGGAGGCGGGAGCCCAGTAGCGGTCAGCAACACGATAACCGGCACATGCGTCCAGTCAAACTCTGGCGGGCTCTCAAGCGGCCAGACATTCATTGCAACGTTCACCGGCTATGCATCCACAGCAAGCGCAGTTGCAAGCACTGGCGTTGTGACATGCACGGCAATGCCCTCTACAGTAGGGGCTTCAATAAGCGGCGCGTTATGGGTAGCATACCAGGCGAGCGGTGTAACAGGAATCCAGTGGACCCAGATAGCAACGGTAACGCTGAAGGGTACCTAATCCGCCATTTCCTTCTTTTTCTTTTTCAGGAGCAGTGCGAGCCGCGCGGCTTAATTTTTTGCCCTCAGCTCGGCGAGTTCCTTCTTCATCCTGAGCACATCCATGAGCTCGTTCGCGCTCAGGAGGGGTTTGCTTATCCTGTCGGTATCGTCTATCGCTATCCTTGGGCACGCTGTGTTGACAAATGCATCGAACTCGCGCATGTTCTCAAGCGAAGTGAAATCGAAAGTGCTTGATGTGAGTATGCATGCGGATAGGCCATCCCTCTCTATCCTCTGCTTCAGTATCCTTGCAAGGCTCTCGTTGTGCTGTCCGTTCTTTGTTGTAAGGAGTATTCCGAAGCTCTTCGCATTTACAGCCTTCAGTATCTTGCCCCTGCTCCTACCCTTGTAAATCTTCCTGTAATTGTCAATTAGCTCCACCTTGTTTGCGAATGGCTCTACTACCAGAAAAGGTTTGGTAGTGTTGAGGAGAGCGCCAAGCGGATGGAACATCCCCCCGCCGAAATAGACGAACGCATCCACCTCCCTGTCTATTGTGGCGGCGCTTCCAACATCGCAACCAAGTATCTGGCCTCTCTGCTTCGCGAACCCGTAAGGCTTCCCAATCAGGACGTGCTTGCCGTTGCTCTCATAGAATTCCTTTATCGAGCCGAGCTGGTGCACATGCTGTATGGTTGTGACAAGGCCGATGGTCCTGTAGCCAATCAGGTGCTTCAATGAATCATCAAGTATGCCTAACGGTGCATCTACCTTGAAATCAACGTACTCCACATTGAAGTCGATATGTTGGAACTCGGCGTGGCCGAAGTGTATCAGCTTATCGGCATTGATGCTGCGCGCCTCATCCAACGCAAGGTCGCAAGCGCCGAATGTCGGAGACGCAGAAACGAATACCTCGTCGCCGCTCTTCTCAAGATCCTTCGCATACGCTAGCGCTTGCTGCTTCAGTCCCTCGGGGAACTGCAAAAGTAGTCGCATTAAAACACTACGCAGCCGCTGGCCTCTCTATAGGCTTCGTCACTATCCTGTAGCTGCCAGACAGCTTCGACATCGCCCTCTTGAGAGCCCTCCTAGCAATGTCAACGTTTGCCCCTGTTATCTTTATCAGGAAGACCGACTGGCCAGGCCTTATCCTAGCAGCGACAGATACCGGCTTCCCGAAAGCAAGGTTCATGCCCTGCGATATTCTGTCTGCGCCTGCACCTGTTGCCATCTTGTGCTCCCTTATCACGTTATGAGGGTAAACGCTCAGCGTGAACCAGTACTCTCCTGGTATGTTCGCCTCTAGGAACTTCCCAGCTGCTATCCTTGCCGATTCGAGCGCATTTGATCTCAGCTGTATGAGCCGGTTGCAGTCAAGCGTGACAGCAATGTCGTAGCTGGCGCTCTCCACACCTGTCTTGAACACAGTGAGGCTGGAGTGCGGGAGCGCCCGCACATAATTCTTGCGAGGTTTCCTGAGGGAGTACCTAGCCCAGGCTTGCGAATTTGGAGTCCTGCACGTCCTTGCCGGCCTTAGTCTAGCCATATAATAACCTTCATCAGGATCAGTTAACGAAGTAGTAGTAATCTGTGCGATAAGCTATAAAAATGCTACTGGTAGCTAAGTGTGCCCATTATGTTTAACCTATCATTCTAACGACTGACTACAGAATATATTTATAACTTCCTTGAGATTCGTCAGTGTGCTGGAATGGATCTTGTTGACACCGCACTGAGCCCTTCAGCAGCCGCAGCCGATGAAGAGCTATTCAGGGCGCGCATAGCCGTATGCGGCATAGGAGGCGGCGGCAGCAACACCATACAGAGGATAAGCAAGATGGGAGTGAGGGGAGCAAGCCTGATAGCCATCAACACTGACGGCAAGCACCTCAACACGCTTGATGCGAACATACGTAGGATACTCATAGGAGGAGCGCTTACAAGAGGGCTAGGTGCAGGAGGATTTCCAGAGGTGGCAAATCGTGCGGCACAGTATTCAAGGAACGAGCTCGAGAGCGCACTGCAGGATTACAACCTTGTGTTTATTACGGCAGGCATGGGCGGCGGAACAGGAACTGGCGCATCGCCAGTTGTTGCAGAGATAGCAAAGAAGGCCGGTGCAGTTGTAATAGGCATAGTCACGTACCCGTTCTCGCTAGAACGCGTGAGGATAGATGTTGCAAGGAAGGGCATAGAGGAGTTGAGGCATAACATAGACACGCTTATAGTGATAGACAACCAGAGGCTCGTTGATCTTTATCCGAACGTAGCTATGGAACAGGCTTTCAAGATAGCTGATGAGGTGGCATCAAGAGCAGTGAAAGGGATAACGGAAACAATAAACACTCCAAGCCTGATAAACCTGGATTATGCAGATGTTAGGAATGTCATGAGCAGCGGCGGCCTTGCGATGATAAGCGTGGGGGAAGGCAAAGGCACGAACAAGGTCGAGGACGTTGTTGCAGACACGCTGAAGAACAAGCTGCTTGATGTGGATTACGAGAACGCGACAAGCGTGCTGCTCCACATAACTGGAGGAGAGGACATGACGCTTGGCGAGGCCAACGAGGTAGGGAGAAGGCTCTCTGATGTGTCATCGCCCACAGCAAGCGTCGTATGGGGCGCGAGGATAGACCCGGCGTACAACGGCAAGATCGAAGTGATTGCAATATTCACAGGGGTAAAGAGCGAATCCATAATGGGAAGCAACAAGGATGAAGGCAAGGAGGATTACGGGCTTGGAAGCCTACAGTTCTGACACCTCTGTAGAGCCGGCTGCCCCTTTATCACGGTCCAATTGGTAGATCTTAGCTGATGTTATCTGCTTCAGGTTGTCATCATGGGTTATGATGAATACCTGTTCTACCACCTTGGGCAGCGCATCGCCGAGCACGCCTATCAGCCTCGATATGCCACTTGCATCTATGTTGTGCGTCGGTTCGTCAAGTATGAGCCATCTCAGGTTCGGGACAACCACCATAGACATTGCAATCCTCATCGTCAGGCAGGCCATGCTGCGCTCACCGCCGCTTGCAACAGCATCGACCTGCACCCAGTCGCTTGTGCCGTTGTTCTGAACGCTAGCTTCAAGCAGGTAATCGTCAGGCTTCGCGCTAAGCCGCAGGCCCTGGTAATCTGCATACGGGTAAAGCTCCGGCCAGATGCTCTGCATCAGGCTGTTTATCGACTGCGTGAGCCTGCTTCTCAGGAATGCCCCTGTCTCTACAAGCGATGCCTTAAAGACGTTCAGGTTCTTGACTATGGACCTGCGCTTCTCTATCCTCTGCTGCATCTCCTTTATGCCGTCTATCTGCTTCACAAGGCTTGTGATGTTTGAATCTAGCCCGGCGAGCTGCTTCTCTATTCCGGATATTGTTGCTGTAGTCTTTGCCAGCGCAGCGCTCTTCCCGGTCAGGCTGCTTTGCAGAGAATCTATATCGCCCTGGCTAACTTTAATCGAATCGGACTCGCGCCTGTTGTTCTCCACAAGCTTTGAGTAGTTCTCTATGTCCCTTTCGTGTTCTGCCTTTTTCTTGTACAGCTCCAAGAGTGTTCTTGTTTCCTGGGTCCTCTCTTTTAGCTTGTCAAGCTCTAGCCTTCTGTCCGCCAGCATGTTTGCAGAGTCCTCCATGCTCTTTGCCAGCGCTTTGAGTGGGTCCCTATTCCTTTGCAGCACCTCCTCCACACCAGCATAATCCTTCAGCCTGCTCTTTGCCAGCGAAAGGGCGCCGACCTCCTCGCTGATCCTTTTTATGGCAGACCTTTTCTCCCCCGCCAGCTTGTCGTTCTGCGCCGCTTCCAGCTGTAAGGCGCCAGCTGCCGCTCGCTTTGCGGCTATCAGCCTCTCGCTCATCTCTGCGCCAAGCTCCCTCTCGCATACCGGGCACTTTGCAAGGTGCTTCTCCAGCTCCTTTAGTGAAGTATTGATATCGGAGAGCCTGCTCCTGTCAAGCGCCACCTTATCGATCAAGATGTTGAGCGATCCCGTTTCTTTTGCAAGCTCCTTCTCAAGAGCTGCAAGGTCGCCGAGGTTCGCTTGGGCCTCCAGCTTGGCCTTCTCGGCAAGCCTTCTCTCATCGTTCTTTATGGCTGCCTGCAGGTCGGCGACCTCCTTTGTAAGTGTCTTCGTAACCTTTTCCGCGCTCTCTATCGCATCCTTGGCTTCCTTTTCCTTTGCCAGCTGCGCAGCAAGCACGTTCGACGCTGCCGTTTCCATCAAGCCGCTAGTCTTTGCATTTATCTTTTCCACCTCATCTCTTAGCAGCTGCACCTTTCCTGATAATTCAGCAGCTTTCTTCAGCAGCTCGTCCCTCTTCCTGTATTGCTGACGCAGCCCTGCCATGGCGTCTTCTAGCTCCTTCAGCTCGGTCTTGGCAAAGGCCTCGCTTTTCTTCAGAGCGGCGATCTCTTTCAGCGATGCGTCTTTTTCTGATGCCGCCCTCTCCAGCTGCTTTGTTAATGATGCGACGTCCATCCCCGCCAGGACACTCTCTTCGCCAGATGCCACGGTCTTTATGCTGTTTATCAGTGATGTGCAGTTCTCCTCTGCTGTGGCGAACTGATCAAGCCCCAGCATGCCGTCTATCTGCTTCTTCCTGTCGCCCTTCGCTATGCCCAGGAAGTACTCCATCCCGTTCTGCTCAGAATAGATGGCCCTTGCGAAGGTGTCGTAATCGACCTTTAGGATGCTGGCTATCTCCTCGTTCACGCGCACTGGCTGCGACTGCAGGTGCGACCCGTTCTTGTCTAGCCTTGCAGCGGTAGCTCCAGCAGCGGTTATCTTTCTTGTAACGGTGTAGTGGTCCTTCCCGACAATGAAAGAGAGCCTGACCTCAGCTTCGCTCTCGGCTGACGGCCTGCTCTTTATCATGTTCTCCAGCTTGGTGCGCCTCTGCTTAACCGAGGGGAATGTCCCAAAGAGGGCGAAGGATATGGCCTCAATTACCGAGCTCTTTCCAGATCCCATTATGCCTATAAGGACGTTGACCCCCTTCTGGAATGCCAGCTTTGTATGGCCGTGGGTCTTCCAGTTGCGGAGCTCTATCTCCGTTATCATCAAACCAAGGTAAATATTGCGCTTTCAGTTATAAAAAGACTATCGTGTGGTTATATGAGGCTCTCTTCCTCCACATCTATTTCGCTGACCCCTTCGACCTTCCTTAACTGCTCCTCTATTGCGGACGAGCTTGTCTTCTCGTTATCGAAGACGAACCGTGCCTTTATCACCTTTATGCCGAAGGCCACCTCCTCGCTCTGTATTGCTACCGGAATCAGCTCGTCCTTTATCCTTTTCAGCGTCTCCTCCATGCTGCCCTCCTTCGGGTAGACCTTGAATATCACAGAGACCTTGGACATCAGGGTCCCTCGAATCCGCACTCCGTGCATTTGTAGGTGTTTGATATCTCCCTGCAATGGTAACACCTTATTATCACGCCCTTGCCGCACTGCGGGCACTTGAATTCGGTGTACTCGTTAGTGAGCCTGCCGCATGATACGCATGTTTTTCCTGGCAAGACCATTAATTCACCTTCTGCGCCTTCCGGATCCGGCCTTAGGCATCCTGTGCATCATCCTCGAGACAAGTAATAGTATGATGAAGTCGATGACAAGTATAACCACCATCACTGTCAGTATTAACAGGAGAATGATCTGCTGTATGTTGTAATGCACAGGCTGTATTATCTGCGTTATGGTGGTGGTGGCCTTGCCAGGCGAGACGCTCTGGTATACCAGCATGGTGTCGTTGCTTATCTGCTGCGCAAGCAGCGCAGCGCTGTAGGCCTGGAGCGCATTCGAATGCGCGCCTGCCGCGCTGTTGGTTATTTCCGACTGGTGCACGTAGAACATGGCCTCGTTTGAGAACTGCGTGGCCCAAGTCCCGTATGTTGAGTTTGCCGCCATCGCAGCCGATGCGTTAATCAGCTGAGCGGTGGTCATGTTCTGGCTTGTCGTACCTGCCATCCCGCTTGCATATGCGTAGTCGGCATCCATCATTGCCACCGGGTAATTGTTTTTAGCGTATGCCGTCTCCGCAGTGAGCAGATAAAAGTTGTCGCCGTATATGGACGCGCGGCTGATCCTTGATTTCGCCACCGCAGAGAGGTTCTGCGACACGCTTACTTGGATTCCACCAATGTTGTTTGCGATGCCGAACATGTCGTTCGCCGCTTTGCACCACCCGCTGGCCTGCCCTCCCTGGTAGAGCGACGCAAGCACATCATCTGTTGTCAATTCGCTGACGTTGCCGTATACGGAAGATGCGCTGGACGCTGTGTATGATCCCCAGGCCTGCCTCAGCTCACCGGCGATAACCCACTCGTAGTTCTGCTTCGTTAGCGCAGGCGCGCTCAGCGATGCGCAGTAGTTGCTTATGTTCTGCAGCGCATGCATGCTGCTGTCTATGGCCGGATTGCTGTTCGAGAAATAAACCGCGTTAATGTAATTGAGGAAGCTTATGTCAGAGCCGACATAAAGGTACCCTAGCGCGGCTACCGCCCTGCTCTGGTTCAGTTCACTATAAAGCTGTGCGCTTGCGTTGGGGAAGCCTGTTACCATCGATATCTGCGATGCTGTAAGGTTGAAGGTGAAGCCCGCCAGCTCCTTGAATGGTGTTGTGTTGCAGCCATTGCTGCAGGAAAGCGGTGCTTTTGGAATCAACCCCGTATGATAATTATTGTAGAACGTGAAGGTGGTGCTTGCGTTTGCTATCGGGGAAGTGCCGAAAGCATATCCAGCGGCAGCGCTTATGTTGGCTGCCTGTATCAGTGGTATGTTGAATCTGCTCTGTATGAAGTAATATAGCTCGTTCTCTTCGCTGCCCTGCGCAGCCATCGGCACAATTATGAATTTTATGTGGTGCGAAGCCGCTGCACTGGTTTTGTCATAAACCCCGCCTACCGGGCCTACCGCGCCGTTGTAGATTGTACCCGTGACTGTGAAATTGTGCATCAGCGGTTTTCCTGATATTGCGGATATCGCAAGCAGTGTCATCGCTGTGCCGGCGCTGGGCCCGGACACGCTCTGGTTGTAATCCTCTATGGTGTATATAAAATTGTAATTCCTGTAATTTAGCCCTAGGTATTGCGCTGCAGACATCGAAGCGTTGATCGCAGACGCGTTGGTGTCCTCCCCTATGCTGCTCGGCCCGAGTATCCTGATGTAGCCAGTACCCTTCGTAACTGTTACAGATATATTTGTGAGCGCGCCGGTGTTGTTGTTGATGACTGCTGGTGCAAGTAGCGATGCACTGCCCACTGTAAGTGTCTGTGCATTGGATCCCGATTGCGCCGCAGATGACTGCGCAAACAATGCAAAGACGAAAAGCATAGGTACTAGATAGCGCAAAATCGCTCCCCTCATAGAATTCCTACAGATAATCAAGGAATAAGCTATAAAAACCTCCTCTTTTAGTTCGCATCAGAGCGGGACAAGCCCGAATACCAGGGCATATGCGCTTATGCCAACTGATATCCCGAAGAGGAGCAGCGGAATCGCAGGCAGCATGCGCTGGTACCTCTTGACTATGTAAGCCGCCAGGACAAGCCCCCCTACTGCCCCAATTATTATAAAGAAGCTCAGTGCAAAGTTCAGGAATACTTTGTACGCTGCAACAGCTAACATGAGCGGCACGGCGAGGTCGCCTGCGCCAAGCTCCATGCGCGCAGGCACCGGAAGCATTCCGCTTTTGTACATTTTTTTCAGCTCTGGGCTCATCTTCACGCCCTTCATCTCCTTCTGGTAATCGGAAAGCTCCCTCTTTGTGAACTCGCTCTTCGGAAGTGCCTCCACCTCGCTCACTCCTACAAGGAATGCAAGGTTCCTCGATCCCAGTGCATTAGCCATGGTCACCATGTGCTTTGTCACGAATACCGCTATAAAATCATATACAGCGAGTATCGCCATGAATATGAAGGCGACGAGGAAGCTGAAGCTAATTCCCAGGACAAGGCCAACGCCCACGCTGGCTATTATCGCCGTAGCATTCCTGAGCTTAGGAATCTTGTTCTTCAAGACTATGAGCCATACGGCCGCAACTATGCCTATGATGAAACTGGTTGTTATCTGACTGCCGCTTACAGTGAATAGTACTCTATTTATCACCAACCCCGAAAGGATCATGAAGACGAAGAACGACGTGATGAATATCACAGCACCTTCCAGTATATAAAAGAATTTGTCTCCCTTGTAGATTTTCATTATCAGGATTATTATCGCAGCAAATATGACAATGTAGACTATGTAGAAGAGTGCGCTCACAGCAGATGTTACTATCTGTGCGTTGGTGATTTCCTGGTATGTCGCACCGGAATAGATCTCGCTTGACATGAAGAGCCCGAAGAACTGTACGATCATGAATATTGTGATTATCTGTAGTACCTGCCTGGTCTCAACAACTCTCAAGGGCAAGCGCTACACCTATTCGTTCTCATGGCTTATCGTCTTTATTATCCCCGCCTTCGGCCTGAATATGTCGCCGTTCCTCTCAAGCTCTATCAAGTATCTGTTTACCTCAGCGGCGTCGAGGCTCGCCTTCTCAGCTTCTTCTATTATACGCTGCATCCTTGCGGTTGTCTCATCTGCCTCCAGCTTCTTTATTATGCTAAGGACCTGGTTTATCTTGACCACCTTCTCACGCGGCATTCCGGTCACAAGGATATCTATGTCACGCCTGTTCCCTCTATCAACAGCAAGGGTCTGGAGCATGAACTCATTAAGCGCAATCGCATTCTCTGCATCTGGCACCTCTACCAGATTGGACAGCCTGGTCTTCGCGCTGGCCTCCGCCATCCTTATCAGCCCCTCTATCTGCCTGGGAGTTATTGGTGTGGTTCCCTGCTTCAGACCGAGCTTCCTCAGATCCAAGTAATAGTCCTGGATCCTCGCTGCAGCCTCTTTAGTTATCCTTGGCATTATGTTTTTTCTAGCATAGGCTATATACTTCCTGAGTATATCGCTATCTATCGGCGGCTTCTCCACCTGCTCGTATTCCTGGATCTCCGATATCTTCGCACCTGCAGCTTCATGCTGTAGGAGTATGTGCCTGGCTATGTTCTTGTCAAGCTCCTCGTCCATCACGTCCTTTATCGGGAATATGAGATCAAACCTGGAAAGGAGCGTGGGCGGTATGTTGAACTGATCCGCCGGGTATGCGTTCTGGTCGAACCTGCCGTACTTTGGGTTTGCAGCAGCTAGCACAGCTGTCTTCGCATTGAACGTCGCTATAATACCTGCCTTCGCAACGCTTATCGTCTGGGATTCGAGGGCCTCGTGGAGCGAGGCTTTGTCATCATCAGTTATCTTATCAAATTCGTCTATGCAAACAGTTCCTCCACTGCCCAAGACCATGGCTCCCGCACGCAGGGTCCAGCCACCTTCGGAGAAGTCATCCCTTTCTGCTACCGCAGTCATGCCTCCACCAGTGACAGATTTTCCACTGACATATATGCCCTTCGGTACCAGTCTAGCCACCGATAAAAGGATTCTAGTCTTCGCACTGCCAGGATCTCCTATGAGAAGAATGTGCATATCGCTCCTTATCGCACCGCCGTCCACAAGCGTCTTACCCGGAGTGCCGCCAAAGAGTTGGAGTGCTACGCCCTGTTTTATCTCGTTGTAGCCGTAGATGGCCGGCGCTATGGACTTGTACACCTTCTCGAATACGTGCGGATCCTTGCCTAACTCTTTTATTATCCTCTCTTCCTCTGCCGTTATTTGGAGCTCGGCGAATTCCTTCTGCTTGGGGACTATCGAAACGGTATCAAGGAACATGGTGTAGATGTCCTTGTCGAGCTTTCCCCGTATGTTCCTCCTCGGTCTTATTCTCAATATCCCGGTGAGCTCTATCCTATCCCCTGGTATTACCGTGTTTACCAGATCATCTTCTATCCACACCTCAAGCTGCCATGTCGGTGCGCTGCCGCGCAACTTTTCAAGTGGGTCCTGTATCGCTATCTTTTGCAGGTTTATAAACTGGGATTCCTCGGCAACCTGCCTGAGCGATCTCCTTTTGCACGACAGGCACAGTTCCGGCATTTCGTCCTTACCTGTCCTTACTTTGTATGTCGCGCCGCAGAATGTGCACCTGTAGGAACCGACCTGCACCTTTGGGTTTATCTCGGACCTTTTCACGATCAGGCCATCAAGGAGTATGAGTTTGCTTATGTAAGCCGATCCGACATCTTGCACCATGGGCATATTGACGCTCTGGCCAAAGAGCCGCACATGGACCTCCTTTCCTTCAAACTTTACATCGCCCATCTTCTTCTTCAGCGATTCGGTAGCCGCTTCTATCATCGGATCGGGCTGCTCCAGAAGGGATTCTGCAAGCTCTGGGTCGAACTTCGCGACGTCCTTGAAATCAACCGCAAGGCTCCTTTTCTCAGGGAACGATATGACAAGATCATTTATCTGTTCTGTATAGTACCTGTCGAAGAAGTCATCAAACCTTGACTTGATACCCTCAAGTTCCGCATCTACCATTTTACCCCCTGGAAACGCCAATAGCGTTTCGCATTTCAGATTAATATTAATTTCCCAGAAAATGCAGCATCTATCTGGACAGAGCTATTTATATTATATACAATCAAAACCCTTTAGTGGAATAATACCTTAAGGTGAGAAGCTGCCGAAGTTCTATGTCACAACGCCGATATACTACGTCAATGACAAGCCCCACATAGGGCATGCATACACTACTATAGTAGCTGACGTGCTGGCCAGGTGGCACAGGCTGAAGGGTGATGACGTGTTCTTTCTCACAGGAACGGACGAGCACGGCGAGAAGGTCGAGCAGGCTGCAAAGAACGCCGGCAGGAGCCCAAGGGAATTCGTGGACAGCATAGTCGGGCAGTACAAGCAGATATGGAAGGAGCTGAACGTATCATATGATTACTTCATTAGGACCAGCGACCCTGCGCACGAAGAGATTGTAGCAAAAATAATAGAGAAAATAGCCAAGAACGGCGACATATACAAGGGCTTTTATGAGGGATGGTACTGCGTCCCTGACGAGACATTCTGGACCGAGCTGCAGCTGAAGGACGGAAAGTGCCCTGTCTGCGGCCGGGAGGTGAAGAATGTCAAGGAGGAGAGCTACTTCTTCAAGCTTAGCAAGTACCAGGAAAGGATGCTTGAATTCTATAATGACAATCCAGAGTTCCTATCACCGAAGTTCCGGTCCAAGGAGATACTGAACAGGGTCAAGGATGGTCTGAAGGACATAAGCATAACGCGCACTACGATAAAGTGGGCAGTGCCGTTCCCTCTCGACAAAGCGCATACCTTGTACGTATGGGTGGATGCACTACTGAATTATGTGACCGCACTCGGATGGCCAGACGGCGAAAAGTTCAAGAAATACTGGCCTGCTGATGTGCATCTTGTGGGCAAGGAGATAAACTGGTTTCATTCAGTGATATGGCCCGCGCTGCTCTTCTCCGCCGGAATAGAGCCTCCAAAGAAAGTTTTTGCGCACGGCTGGTGGACCATTGGCGGGCAGAAAATGAGCAAGAGCACCGGCAACGCCATAGATCCCGTTGCACTCTCCAAGAAGTACGCGCTAGATGCATTTAGGTACACGCTGCTCAAGGAAATGCCACTTGGTGACGATGGGGACTTCTCAGAGAAAAGTCTTCAGACAAGGCTCAACAACGAGCTGGTGGCAGAGCTTGGAAACCTGCTCAACCGAACCGTAACGATAGCTGCAGGATTTGACGGTAAGATAGAAGGGAAGCCGGAGTTGGGGGCTAGCCTTAACGTGGGCAAGATAACCGAGCTGATGGACAACCTCGATACACATGGAGCGTTGGATGAGATATTCGCATACATAAAGGCAGCGAACAAGTATGTCAACGACAAGGAACCATGGAAGCTCAAAGGAGCCGAACTAGGCAGCGTTCTTTACAATCTTCTCGAGGCTGTCCGCATAATATCTATATTGGTGAGTCCGTTTATGCCAGGCAGTTCCGAAAAGATAAACGCGCAGCTCGGTGTTCCGGCAGGCACACTGAATGACTGCACATTCGGGCAGTTCAACGGCAAGGTGACTAAGGGGGAGATGCTTTTCAAGAAAGTATAATATTAGAGTGGTAGATCCTCGAACGAAAGCGATTCAGTCTTTTTATCAAAAGATGCGGCCTTCACCACACTGAGTCTGCCTGTGCTTATGTCATAAAGCCATATATTAATCCTCAAAGAGCCGTCGGCAACAGCATCCCTAATTATGCTGCTTGCCTCTACAAGCCTCTGTGCCTGTGCCATCGCATTGTCTATAATAGCATGCGTCAGGTCGACCAGGTTCTCCTTGCTGTTCTTTGATATGCCCCTGCATATGTCAGCTATTGTACTGTCAAGCGCGGACTGGTCGCTTTTGCTGTTCCCTCCGATCATTCCTACCGCAAGCATCTTCTGCGCCGCTGTCACTGCGCCGCACATCGTGTGCCCGATTATGGCTAGCTCCTTCACACCAAGGTGCGCAATCGGATACTCAACTGAGCCTACCACGCTCTGGTCTATCACCTGGCCTATCGCCCTTATGTCGAACAGTTCGCCGAGCTCGCTGTCTGCTATCGTTTCGGGCGCTACCCGTGAATCGGAGCACGCTATCACCACAGTTGTAGGGTGCTGTCCGTCTGTCAAATTCTTATATGCTATATTCGTCTCCCTAAACTTTTCATTTCCTTCTAAAAGTTTCCTGTTTGCTGGTATCTGATTCAACATCTATCTCACTTTTGTTCCATTCTGGATATCCTTGTCGGGCTGCAGTAGCGAAAGGCTGCCTCCGTCTTCTGCCGCAAGCAGCATCCCCTCTGATATGAAATCACCGATCTTCTTAGGCTCGAGGTTTGCAATCATCACAATCTTTCTGCCTATGAGCTCTTCCTTGGTATATCTGTCTTTTATGCCAGCAGCGATGTTCCTGATGCCAAGTTCGCCGAGGTCGACCTTCAGCCCATACATCGGCTTTCTTGAATTGAGCTCTATCACCTCAAGAACCTCCCCTACCCTAATGTCTATGTTGGAAAACTCGTTTATATTCACTATAAAAACCGCCCTAACCTGGCAAGTCATACCCCTCTCAGATATAAATAACTTTTTGTTATCCTAACGCGGATCTGCCAGTGCAGTATGAACTATGCACGGGCTACAGGCACCGCATAATGGAATGCTATAAATAACTTAACCCCAATAAAATAACGCCTGTTTTTAAGTGGTGCAATGAGTCAGTTTGGCGTGCAGCTGCATTCTAAGTCGCACACGAAAGCCGCAGGCAATGGCAAGAAGAGGACAAAGATCAGGGATAAGAGGAAGAGCGAGATAGGCAGCTACTTCTCGGCCACGAAGATGTCTGACGAAAACGCATTCAGGGAGCACAGGATGCGCGGCGGCAGGTTTACTATGGTGCTCAAGAGCGCCGGTTACGTCAACCTGCTCACAAAGCAGGGCTACAAGAAGGTCAAGATAAAGGGTGTCCTTGAATCGAGAGATAACAGGAACTTCGCGCGGCAGAACATAATAACGAAGGGCACGATAATCAACACTGAAATGGGGCGCGCCCAGGTGACCAACAGGCCCGGCAGAGAGGGCAGCGTCAACGCGCTCCTCCTAGAGAACTGATGCAATGCCGGCTGTTGTATACGAATGTGATGCCTCTGAAGCCAACGAGCTGAAGAAGTTCATTGAGTATGATCCGTATCTGGATAAGAGCCTTGATGATGAGGCGCTAAAGAAGCTGAACAGCGACAGGGAAGCTAACATAATATTCTCGAGGCAGGAGTTCAGCATGCGCGATGGGACGTCGCTGGGCCTGTCCAAGGAAAAGTTCTACCTGTACATAAATGCCAATGATGATTTCCTTAAGGGTGCTGATACGAAGCTCAAGAAAAAGTTCAAGAGCTTGAAACGCGCATCCAAAACGGAGGAAGAAAAATTTATCTCTGTTGTTGAGGAGGAACACAACGCCGGCAATGCCGGTATAGGTGCGATATTCGGCGGTTAGATGAATCTGATAAGCTCTGACGACCTGTCAAAGGATCAGATACTTAGGATATTCAGGATAGCAGACGACATACACATCAACAAGGTAGAGGTGACGATAAAGGAGCACGCAACCCTCGCGCTTCTATTCGAGAAGCCATCCACACGCACAAGGATATCATTCGAGGTCGCTATGGCGCAGCTTGGCGGCTCTACCATATACTTGGACAAGCAGACCACCCAGATGTCGAGAGGGGAGACGCTAGCAGATACGATAAAGGTGATAAGCAGCTACTGCGACTTCATCGCCGCAAGGCTGTTCGACCAAGCGCAGCTTGTGGAGATGGCCAAGAACTCCAGGGTCCCTGTCATAAACGCTCTAACTGACTTGGAGCACCCGACGCAGGCGCTTGCAGACGTTTACACCATACTGCAGCACATCGGAAGGATACGCGACACAAAGATAGCATTCCTTGGCGATATATCTTCCAACACAGCAAACTCGCTGATGATAACTGCGGCAAAGCTTGGCGCTGAGGTGGCGCTTGTCGGCCCAAGCGAGCATCCGCCAAACAGCATGTACTACAACAAGGCCAGGGAGTACAGCAAGGTCTACACCGATTCCTCAATCGAATCCGGACTTGATGACGCTGACATAGTGTATACGGATACGTACGTGAGCATGGGCCAGGAGGCGCAGACCGATTACAGGAAGAAGATCTTCGCGCCATACCAGCTCAACAGCAAGGCGCTTTCGTATGCGTCCAAGACCGCGCTGGCGATGCACTGCCTGCCGGCGCACCGAGGTGAGGAGATAACCAGCGAGGTGATGGACGGGCCCAGGAGTATAGTATGGGAACAGTCAGAGAACAAGCTGCTGCTCAACAAGGCGCTGCTCCTCTACCTCTCAGAACTGGACGGCAGATAAGATAGTTATATATTTCTAATCTGCGACCTCATAACATGGACCTCCTCGTGAAAGTGGGAATAGTCGCCGTGATACTTGTCGCCATATTCGGAGGAGCGCTGCTCTTCAGGTATGTTGTAGGCAGTTCGAGCACCCTAACCGCATCGCAGGCGCAGCAGATAGTGCAGCGCGACCTGAAGCTAGCATACCCAAACGCAAGCATAAGCGTGATAAACGTCACTCCGTCAACGCTGTCGCAGGGCAGCTGGAACATCTTCATAAGCCTAATATATAATGCGACGAGGCCCTGCCCAACCGTGTATCTCGAGCAATACGATTATCCGGCAACAGGGCTTGTGCCAAGCGTGGCGAACCTCTATACGCAGCACTGCGTAATATATGGCCTATCGAGCACGTCACTGCCGTATTATACATACCTGATAACATCGCCTGAGATAGCAATTGCGAAATCATTCAATACCTCATTTCCAGCGCTTGTCGTATACGTCAACACGTACGGCTATAACAGCACGAACGTATACGCGCGACACTACCAGAACCTCACGCTCAACCGAATGGTAAACCCATATGGCGGCAGCTTTCTCAATGTTTGGCAGATAAACTACACAGCAATACGGGCACCATATTCAGAGTACGTGATTCTTAATTCAACAGGCTCGATAATCTTCAATTACACACTCACGCACTGAAATTTTCCTATACCCTTATACAATAAGATATATCATAATAAAAGGCATTATACTACAATAAATAAAAATTCCGCTCTTTCACGATTGCGAATCTATGGTTTTTCTTCGTGAAAGCGGAACTACTACTATCAGAGAGAAATGCACAAGGCTTTTAAAGCTATTCATTGCATTTATTTCAGGCGATTAAATGAGCGACCTCGTTAATGACCTATTGGGACAAGCAAGAGATAGCAACACGACACCACAGGAAGACTTTAGTTCCTCGCAGATAAAGATTGTGACTGCCGGATTCGGCGGCGCAGGATGCAACATAGTCAACAGACTAATCAAGGCGGGTGTGAAGGGCACCGAGTTCGTTGCCGTTAACACAGACGCGCAGCACTTTAAGATAATAGATGACAGGATCAAGAAGGTTCTGATAGGGAAGTCGCTTACAAGAGGGCTAGGCGCAGGCGGAGATCCGATAATAGGAAGAAAAGCCGCAGAGATAGACAGGAACATGATAGAGGAGGCGTTCAGCAGCTCGCAGCTGGTATTCCTGTGCGGCGGAATGGGAGGCGGCACCGGAACCGGCGCTATATCCGTAGCAGCACAGGTGGCAAAGGAACAGGGAGCGATAGTTGTTGCGATGGTGACATACCCCTTTGATCTTGAGAGGGTAAGAAAGGTCAAGGCCGAAGAGGGCATACAGGAGCTCAGGAAGCACTGCGACAGCGTGATCATACTTGACAACAACACTCTTGTCAGGCTAGTACCCAACCTGCCAATGACAGAGGCATTCGCGCTTGCCGATTCTGTGCTTGCAAAGGCGATAGGAGGCCTTGTGTGGACTATAACGCAGCCAAGCATGATCAACATAGACTTCGCTGACGTGAGGAGCATCATGGTCGGTGGCGGAGTCGGCTTCATAGCGGTTGGAACCGGAAGGGGCACGGACAAGGTGAACTCAGCAGCGGAAGGCGTCCTGAAGAACAAGCTCCTTGACGTTGACTTCGAGGGGGCAAGCGGCGCCCTGGTGCACATTTCAGGAGGATCATCGCTTACTATCGGAGACGCTGTCCATGCAGGTGAGATAATCACCGAGAAGATGGACCAGAAGGCCAATGTAAAGTGGGGCGCCAGGATAATCCCAGGGTATGAGGACCAGCTCGAGATCGTGGCCATAGTGACAGGGGTCAGGGGAGCGAGCATAGTCGGCAGGCTGGAGGAGAAGAAGCAGGAATCCTACAGCGACCTTGAGATGATAGGCTAACCACGTTGACATTTAGGTGATTCAATGTTGGGCGACCAAGTCAGGGAGGAATACGTAGCTAAGCTTGCAGTGGTAGGTGTTGGAGGCCAGGGATGCAACCTGGTCAACCGTCTTTACAGCAACGGGATAAGGAGCGCTGACACGCTTCTCCTTAACACGGATGCAAAGCACCTCGGAATAGTGAAGGGCGACAAGCGTGTTCTGATAGGCAAGAACATAACCCACGGGCTAGGGGCAGGCGGATTCCCTGAGGTAGGTGAAAAGTGCGCAGATGCATCTAAGGACGAGATAGCGGAGGCGATCTCGGGATACGACATGGTGTTCATAGCAGCTGGAATGGGTGGAGGAACTGGAGGCGGGGCAGCACCGGTAGTGGCAAGGATAGCCAAGGAACAGGGAGCACTGGTAGTCGCATTTGTGACATATCCGTTCTCGCTGGAGAGGAGCAGGAAGGCCAAGGCCGACTGGTCGCTTCAGCAGCTCGGCAAGAATACCGATACTACAGTTGTGATAGAGAACGACCGCGTGCTCAGCTACGCGCCCAACCTGCCAATGGAGAAGGCGTTCGAGCTGATCGACAGCGTTGCATGCAATGCCGTGAGGGGCATTGCAGACACCATAATGCTGCCAAGCCTGATAAATCTTGATTTCGCTGATATCAGGGCTGTAATGCGTGATGCTGGGACGGCTGTGATAAACCTTGGCGCAGGCAACGGCCACGACAAGGTCGACAAGGCGATAAAGTCAACGCTGACGCACCCTATGCTCAATGTGGACTTGGTAGGAGGCAAAAGCGCGCTTGTGCACGTTGCAGGTGGCACCTCACTCACTATACAGGAGGCGACAGCAATAGGGCAGGGCGTCACGGAGGGCATGGATGAGAAGGCGAACGTGATATTCGGCGCAAGGCTGATACCGGAGCTGAACGACCAGATACGCGTGATGTCAATAGTCACAGGAGTAACACCGAAGTTCGGCCTTGGAATTGATAGGAACGCACCGCCGCTCGGAGACCTCAACCTGGAGCTGGTCTGATTCGCTGCTTGAGAGACATTTTAATAACCTAGCGTGCAAACTAGATTACGTTAAGGTGAATCTGTGGGCGACGAGGTTACACTTGTATCAATGAAGGATGTGAGGGTAGGCCGCTACATAATAATCGACGGGATACCGTGCAGGGTCGTTGATATAGAGACGAGCTCGCCTGGCAAGCACGGATCGGCGAAGATGCGCGTTACAGGCATAGGAATGTTCGACGGGCAGAAGAAGACGCTGCTTAAGCCGTCAAGCGCCGATGTGGAAGCACCCGTGATAACAAAGAAGAAAGCCCAGGTGGTATCAGTAAGCGATGCTACTGTTCAGCTAATGGACTCCGACACGTATGAGGTCTACGATTTGGCACTGACAGATGAATTCAAGGGCAAGGTGAAGCCAGGTTCCCTGGTTGAGATAATGGAGGCGATGGGCAGAAGAGCCCTCTCCAGGGCGCTGACCACAGAGTGATCTTATGGAGATAAATATACTTTCTGATAATGACAACAAGAATGTTGGAAGACGCGAGATCTCCTTCTCGGCCGTACAGGATGACAAGACCGCGTCAAAGGAACAGATAAAGCAGGAGCTCTGCAAGCGACTGAATCTGAATCCTGACAGCACCATAATAACGGAGATAAAGCAGGAGTTCGGCATGAGAAGGAGCACCGGCATTGTGCACTCCTACGGATCAAAGGAGCAGCTCGAGAAGGCAGAGCCTGGTTATCTTATAAAAAGGCTGTCAAAGGGTGAAAAGAAGGAGGGCGCGGAACAGAAGGAGGAGAAGCCAAAGGAGGCGAAGGGGAAGCAGGAGAAGATGGCGGGGAAGAAGGAGGAGAAGTCAGAGAAGAAGGAGGCAAAAGAGGAAAAGCCGAAAGAGGAAGCGAAGGAAGAAGAGAAGAAGGAATGATGATCCATGACAGAGAAGAAGGAGAAAAAGCATGCACCCTACAAGCCAGGACGTGCCTGCCCAAAATGCAGCAGGCGTATGGCTGAGCACGCAGACAGGTTCTCATGTGGCAACTGCGGTTACACCGAGTTCAAGGGCCACGATAAGAAGGTATAGCATGCTGCAGAAGAGTGGGATGAGGCGGAGAAGGAAGGAAAGACCTATAAGATACCTGGTATATGCGATATTCTTTGCCCTGCTTGTGACGCTAGGCACAACGATACACCTTTACACTATAAGGCAGCTGAGCCAGAACAATTATCTTGTATACGCATCTATGGCTCAGTCGCTGCTCTTCTCGTTCGTCGTGCTCGCATATCTGTTTGCAAGGCGGGACACGATCAAGCAGGCACTGCAAGATCTTGGCCTCTCAAGAAGGTCGTGGGGCTTCAGGTACATCCTGTATGGGGTGGGGCTATTCGCCGCCATATTCCTATTGGAGATAATAATCAGCGCCTTCCAGGCTATCACTGGGGTGCAGCTGCCAACTAACGTCACCCAGATCTTCAGCGGGTTGCCGTTTTGGTTCCTTCTCTTCTCTGTTATTGTTGTGCCTGTGAACGAGGAGATACTCTTCAGGGGGTTCCTTGTCCCGAAGATTGGTGCCACTCTGATTTCTGCGCTGCGGAAGCCTACGAGGCAGGACTACACATTTGCGATGTGGGCAGGCATACTGATAAGCGCGCTCATATTCGGGGCATTGCACTACCTCTCGTACAATTCGATATCCGAATTCATTGCCGCATTTGTCTTTGGAATACTTGCCGGCTACGTGCGAATGAAGAATAATTCCCTTTACCCATCGATAATAGCCCACATGTTGGTCAACCTGCTGGGGCTATTGGTGCTTGCGATCCTGATATGATTCAATGGACTGGCTCAATGTGGTTATAGTAGAGCCGATGTACCAGCAAAACCTGGGCTACATAGCAAGGGTATCGAAGAATTTCGGGATAAAGAAATTGAATCTTGTAAGGCCGAGGTGCAATTACAGGGGCAGGGAAGCGATCAAGTACTCGAAACATGCAAAGGATTTGCTTCTAAAGGCGGCAACATTCAAGTCCATAAGGGAGGCCACAAAGAGCACCTTCGTTGTGGGTACGACCGCGCTATGGAGGAAGACCGGCAAGGCCTTCTACAACGTGTATGAGCCATCCCAGCTGCTGCGGCTCATCAAAAGGAACCGTATAAAGGAGGTATCCATACTGATAGGCAGGGACGATACTGGATTGACAAAGGAGGAGCTTATGGAGTGTGACGCCAACGTATTCATACCAACAAATGAAGAGTACCCGGCCCTCAACATATCACACGCACTTGCCATAATGCTCTATGCATTTTCGGCCTCGGAAAGATGGAAGGACAGGCCTGAAGCGCCAGACTGCAAGGAGATGGAAAGGATAAACCTGCTTATCGATATCTTTGTATCTAAAAGGAAAGGTATACGCGACAAGAAGGCCGTCGCCATGGCGCTAAGGCACATGATGATGAGGTCCTCTCCTACAAAAGAGGAACTGAGAGCAATATCAGTAGCGTTCTCCCCAAAAGAAGACAGGTAATTATCTGCTCGGGGCCTGCTTCCTGCTCTTTATTATCTTTACCTTTGTCGGAGTAAGAAGTATCTTCGCTTCGTCAAGCCTCGCTATGTCACCGTTCGTCTTTGCCACATAGTCCTTCAGCTTGTCGATCATGCCCTTGAGGGTGTTCGGCCTCTTCGCCATCTCGGATATGTTGAGAAGTATGATATTCTTCCTGCGCAGCTCGTCCTCTATCAGGGCAAGGTCAGATTCCTGCTGCAATGCAACCGGCTTTATGTAAAAGTCTGCTGGTTCGTTCATCACGTCTACATTCTCCATCTCTGCAGAATTCATATATTCCTCTACGTCGAGTTCCTTGGATGTGCCCAGCACACCACCCAGCTTGTTAAAGATGCTCATTTGCTCACCGTTATCGCCAACAAGATAATACATATCTCTTTTTTAATACTTTCTCTTTTGCGGAAGCGCGCCAGCAATTTTCTCACATGAAATCAGGCAAGGCTTAAAAACATACTATGGCTATACTAATCGGTCTAAATGATCAAGCTGAAAAGGGTTTACGAGCACATAGAAGTGACGGACGGTGAACGAATTCTCGTCGACAGGCTCTGGCCGCGAGGCATAAGGAGAAGCACCTCAAATATAGACATATGGGTGAAGAATGTCGCGCCAAGCAACGAGCTCAGGAAGTGGTTTGCGCACGATCCTAAGAAATGGATGGGATTCAAGAAACGGTACAAGAAGGAGCTGCAGGGCAACCGTACGCTAGACAAGCTCATCCAGATAGTGCAGAACGCCGATCCGGTCACCTTCCTGTATTCGGCAAAGGACCCAAAGCGCAACAACGCGGTAGTGCTGCTAGGGGTCTTGACAAAAAGGATGAAAAGCAAGGCAAGGTAGCGTGTTTCTTTGGCCCAAGTAATAATAGACACAAGCAGCATAATATTCGGAATCTCTCTCAGGAAGGATGCATTCGGGATAGCAAAAAGGAGATTCAACAGGTGCACATTTCTGACATCAAGAGGCATAATCCGTGAGCTTCATGGTATATCAAAGAACAGAGGCAGAAAGGGCGCATCGGCCAGGGCCGCGCTCTCATTGATAAGGGTTAAAAATCTTAAAGTGGATAGCAATAACGGGAGCGTCGACTCTTGGATAGCTAGCACAGCCGCAAGGCATAATAACATCGTTGTCATAACAAATGATACGCTTCTCTTCAAGAAGGTAAGGCCCGTTAATGGGAACGTTTTCAAATTGTCAAAGAGCGGAATCCTAAAGCGATAGGTGAATGAATGTACAGCATATACAGCGTAAGAGACATGTTCAAGATGCCGCCCGAGTACTTCGGCGAGGACATAGAGAAGGTGGCAACTACAATAATACAGAACAAGTATGAAGGCAGGATAGACAAGGACATGGGCGTCATCGTTGCGATATTCAACATCAGGAACATCGGTGATGGTCTCATATATCCTGGCGATCCAGCCACGCATCACGATGCGGAGTTCGACGTGCTTGCATACACGCCACAGGTCGACGAGGTCGTTCCGGGAATGGTGACAGAATTGGTGGAATTTGGGGCTTTTGTGAGGATAGGGCCCATGGACGGGCTAGTCCACGTCTCGCAGATAGCCGGTGAATTCCTCACATTCGACAAGAAGAACCAGACATTCGTGTCAAGAAAAAGCAGCATAAGCCTAAAGAAGGGTGACATCGTCTACGCTAAGGTCTCAACAGTGAGCATGAAGAATACGATAAAGGACTCGAAGATTGCACTGACAATGAAGCCGGACGGGCTTGGAAGGCCAGAGTGGGCTAACCTGGTAAGTGCAAGGGCGAGGGCAAGAAAGGGAGGATCGAGGAAAAGGTGATGCTATGGCAGAGGAAAAGGCATGCAAGAACTGCAGGATTGTAGTAAGGCACACGGATACGTGCCCGCTGTGCGGGTCGAAGGACCTGACAGACAAGATAGGTGGCTACATAATCATTCTTAATTCTGAGAAGTCGGTAGTCGCAAAGAAAATGAACTTGAAGATGAACAGCGTCTATGCGCTCGACATAAAGGGCTAAGTATGATCTAGAATCCCCTCTTTCGATAATTGGGCATTCATAGAAAAGATACTTTCCTTAAAGCCTGTTCAGGAGGTTTTCCTAACTGGCGTGGACTACGGTTACCTTGTAAAGGCCAAAGTCCTGAAAGATGATGGGCCAAAGGACATGCTGGATTGCATAGCAAGGAGGATGGACAACAAGTTCGGCAAGGTAGTGAGCTATTACCAGTACAAGAAGTGATCAGGCCTTCTCCTCCTTCTTCGGCTCGCTGCTCTTCGCTATCTCAGCCCTGTCGTAGTCCTCAACCACCTCTACCTTTTCTACATCCTTCATCAGCGACAGTATAGACGCGACAAGGCTGGACTTGCCGACAAAGTAATCGGCGTTCTTCCTCGTCTTGCTGTCGTAAGACAGCACCAGTTCCTTGCCCTTTATCGAGACCGAGCTCGGCTTGACGTTGTATGTCTTTCCGAGCGCCTCCGCCTTCTGCGACGGCTCGGTTATATCTCTTATTATTCTTACCTCATAGGTTATGTCCCTGCCTGCGTACGGGTGGTTCGCATCAATCACCACACGGCCGGAATTGACGCTCTTGACAGTGGCTGTCATGTTCTCCACTTCAACCCTCATCCCTGGATACGGATTCAGGTCCCTCGCCCTGAAATCCGACAACGGCATAACCCTCACAAGCTCCTCGTGCCTGCTCCCGAATGCATCCTCGGGCTTGAATGTGAACCTCTTCATCTCGTTCAGGCTCATGGCCCTTAGCTCCCTGTCAAGGCCCTTTATCACGCTGTTCGACCCTAGAATCACCAGCGTAGGACCATACACCGAATCCTTGCTGTAGAGGTCCTTCTCCTTGGCCAGCTTCTCGTCAGTCGTTGCGATGAGCTCGTTCGTCGCTGCGTCCCACGCACTGTAGTCTACCTCTAGAAAATCGCCATCCTTGAAAGCCATAGAATTACCGATAGCGTTATATTTGATTGAATACGTATAAAAAACATACGAATAAATATGTCAAGCAGGGGTACGATGGAGAAGGAAAAGAGAAAGAAGATGATGCTCTTCCTAGGAGCAATGGTGGTAGGCGTGATGTTCGTCACTTCGTATGCCGCATTCGGCAACAACGGCTCCGCGCCTACAAGCAGCACAACAATAACGCAGAGCACGTACCCTGTGTTCGGGAGCGCAAACGCGGTTGTTACCGGTTACGGAAGCAGCCTGTCTGTTACGCTAGTGAATCAGAGCGCTGACAATGCGCTCAATAGCACTCTATCTGCTTTGGAATCCAACGGCACCATCACGAATTTCATACCTACAAGCAACGGTTTCATAGTCTATGCACCAGGCAATGCACCCTACACGGTGCAGCAGGCGTTCTATTCATCGCTTCCACCAAACTCTATAGCGCTGAACGGATCCGAATCCGTAAGCATACCAAGTAGAATGGTGCTATACTATTACGGTACAGCAATCAACGTCTACACGAACATCACGAACTTCTCTGTGCCCGCCCAAATGCTGAAACCTACAGGGGCGAACGTGCCTGTCAGCGTGCAGGCCCTGGTTCTGCCGAACGGCAACGTCTACAACAATAACATACAGGTGAATTAGTGGGTTCAGATATCACAGAGATAGCAAGAAAGTATGCGATAAAGAACGCTCACGATTACGGGAAGGCAGAAATAGGAAGCGTACTCGGCAAGGTGATCCAAAGTGCAAAAGGGGCTCAGGTACCTGAGCTCAAGAAGCTGGTCGAAAGCACCGTAAAGGAAATCAACGGTATGAAGAGGGCGGATTTGGAGAAAGAGTACTCCAGGTTCAAGGAAGAGTTCGAAGAGAAAGCTAAAGAGATTGTCGAGAAGACTACGATGCCCAACCTGGAGATAGACGGGGCGGAAAAGGGCAATGTCATAACCAGGATATCCCCGGCGCCAAGCGGCTACATGCACATAGGCCACGTCAAGCAGGCGCTGCTCAGCGAGGAGGTGGCCCACAAATACGGCGGTAAGTTTTACAGGTATTTCGACGATACCGATCCAGAGCAGTGCAAGCAGGAATATGTGGACGCGATGATGAAGGACCACGAATGGCTTGGGCTGAAGTTCGACAGGACATACTATGCGAGCGACCACGTGGATGATATGTATAAGTACGCGAGGCAGCTCATCAGCTCCAAGAAAGCATACGTGTGCACGTGCACAAGGGAGGTGATGAAAGAGAGAAGGTTCCTTGGATTGGAGTGCGAGCACAGGAAGGAAAGCACCGACGAGAACAAACGAATCTTCAATGAAATGCTAAATGGTAAGATGCCTGAGGGTAGCGCCACGATAAGGTTCAAGGGCGACATGAGCTCGCAGAATACGGCCATGCGCGACCCAGTGATCATGCGGATAGTTGATGTGCCCCACTACCGTGTAGGCAATAAATACAGGGTGTGGCCCACATACGAGTTCAATACACCTGTAGTGGACTCTCTCAACGGCATAACCGACATAATACGCAGCAAGGAGTATGAACTAAGAGATGAGGAGAGCAGGGCCATACTAGAGGCGCTCAAGCTCAGGGTCCCGCGCATGCACTTGGAGGCGAGGCTAAACATAAAGGGCAACACAACCCATAAGCGCGAGATAAGGAAGCTCATCGAGGAGAGGAAGCTGCAGGGCTGGGACGATCCAAGGTTATTGACAATAATGGCGCTCAGGCGCAGGGGCATAATGCCGCAGGCGATAAGGAGCTTCGTGGCGAAGCTGGGCATGACGAAGACGGACAGCACTGTTCCTTTGGAGATGCTGCTTGCTGAGAACAAGAAGGCGATAGACCCGATAGCAAAGCACCTCTATTTCGTGCCAGATCCTGTGAAGATAGTGATAAAAGGGCACGAGCACTCAGAGGCGAAGCTCAGGCTGCACCCCGCGAACGACTATGGGTTCAGAGAATACGAGACGAAGGAGACATTCTACATAAGCAAGGAGGATGCGTCAGACATCGAGGTTGGAACGAAGCTAAGGCTAAAGGATTTCAAGGATGCAGAAATAACAAGGAAGGGCAGCACCATAGACGCCCATGAGAGCGAAGGTAGAGAGGGAAAGATAGTTCAATGGGTGTCAGAGGGAAATTACATCGAGTGCATAGTGCTCGTGCCAATGCCCATTGTAGATGACGAAGGCAACTTCAGCCCGAATAGCCTGCAAAAGGTTTCCGGGTACGTAGAGAGCTACGCAGAGAGGCTGAATGAGCACGAGATAGTGCAGTTCGAGCGTTTCGGCTACTGCATACTTGACGACAAGAAGGGGATGCAGTTCATCTTCATATCAAAGTGAATCCCTTTTCGCGAAGCTCGCGTAAAATAGCACCGTTGCTATGGTTGTCAGGTCTATTATCTTTCCGCTTTTTATGGACTGAAGCGCTTTGTTGAGCTGCACCGCCTCCACCTTTATTATCTCGTCTATTTCTGGATTGCTTTTCCTGAGGTCCAGCCCAGTCGCAATGAAAGCGTGCACCGCGTTCTGCCTGATTTGGCCAGGCAGTATGTAGAACTTGAACAGCAACCTAAGCCTTCTGGCATGATACCCCGTCTCTTCTCCGAGCTCCCTAGCTGCAGCCCTGGCATAGGTCTCGCCACGGTTCACCTTGCCGGTCACGACAGAGTAGATATAACTTTTCAGCAGCGGTCTGTATTCCAGCGCCAGCGCAAGCTTTCCGTTGTTTAGCACAGGAAGCACCGCAATCACATTAGGCCTGAACCTGATGTATGTGACCCTTTTCTTCACTCCATTCGGAAGGTTTGCGCGCATGACCTGCAACGCGTAGTTCTTCGTTCGGATCAGCGTTCTCGCCATGCTCTCACTATACATGGATGGCCTCCTCTATTTCCGATGCGAGTGCCATCGTCTGCCCGTTCTGCAGGTGCGGCTGAAGCATCACGATTATGCTCTTAGCGTCGCTGTATCTCTTCATGTCGAAAAGCGCCACAGCGATGTAGAAAAGCGCGTTGATTGAGAAGGAATTCGGCTTAAGCAATTGCTCTGCGTTCCGTATCACGGATTCCGGCTTATGCAGGTTGAGGTCCAGCATCATCCTTGAATATGCGCCTGTGTAGGTGCTATCAATGCCCTCTATAACCTTGAGCAGCACCACAGCCTCCCTTAGATTTGATAGTTTCATATGGCACAGGAATGCAAGATAAACAACGCCGAGCGGTGGCCTCTCCTCGTTCATCTGCTTTGTGCATGCGTTTATCGTGTCGTTGAGAAGCCCCCTCGCCGCGGACGCCAATTTTGCGCCGTTATCCCTGAACGCCGTGTTCTCCTCCATGAAACCCTTCCTGTCATATCTTATGCCCGCTATCTGCGCATTGGACTGCTTTATGCGCAGCAGCGCCTCCGCATACAAGTAGGAGGGGTCCTTGCCGCTCTTGTACACTGCATCGTATTCCTTCGCAGCGTTCTCGTAATCGCTGTTCTCCATAAGCTCCTTTATCTTCGATATAGCTGTGAAGGCCGTGGCGTTAGACTGTAGCGCCTCTTTTTCTGTATTGACTGGCAGCTCGCAGTTGGAGCACATCGCAATGCCGCCGATCGCAGTGCTCTCCTCCCCGCAGTACCGGCACATGAGAAGCCTTCCGTTCTTGGCTGCATAGTCTAGCGCACTGCCGTACGATTTCAGGTTCATGATAACACTAACTATCTAATTTATTTTTTCCTAAGCACTGCGAACATGTGCAAGCGGTCGAAAGGCTCCAGGGGCACGGTCTGGATAAACTCGAATTCGTCCTTCAGAAGGCTAAGCTCCCTCTTGAATACAGCCCTCGGATCCATCGACACGTCGATGCTCTGCGACTTTATAACGAAGTATGCCGTACCGCCGCTCTTGAGGAATTTTGAGTTTATCTTGAGCATCTGCGCCTGCTCTCTTGCTGAAGCGTCCTGGTAAATTATATCACATTCATCTACCATGCTGTTATATCTGTCGGGGTATCTCGCATCGGCAAGTATCGGCAGCATGTTCTTCCTGTCCTCGCAGACTCTTACAAGTTCTCGCATGTTCCTCTCCGAAAGCTCGATGCAGTAGACGCTGCCGCCCTTTACTATGTCGCTGATGTGGCTTGCCGTAGTACCTGTGGCAGCGCCTATGTACAGCACGGAGCTCATCGCGTCGAATGTGAAGTGCTTCAGGCCGTTGAGTATAGCAGCGGCAAGCTTGCTCCTGTAAGGGTTCCACATCCTGTACTCCCCGCTCTTGTCCTTGAACAGCTCCTCCGTGTAGGCCTTCCTGCCTGGCAGCATGTTCCTTGTTGCAAGCCTGCCGTCTATCTTGTATACACCGTTGAATATCTCCTTAATCATCGAAGCACGCAGGCACCCTTAGGTATACCTGCAAGTCTATGGCCCCGAACTTACTTATCCTTTTGCGTAGGCGTAGCCCATCAGCCTTTTGGCTATGGTGCCCTTGTTGAGCACCGTGTTGTACTCCTTCCTCTCCTCCACACCAGTCAGTATGTCCTCCTCCGCATGCTCTATCTCCAGCTCCTCCTCCATCACGTCTGCCATCTCGTCCTGCAGCGACATCAGCTCTTCTTTTATGCCAGTCGGCAGGTCAGCCTGCCTGGTAAGATATGCTATGGATGCCTTCTCTGGCGGAGTCTTGTGCGTCTTCTTCATGAAGAGCGCACGCAGCACACGCTCTATTGCGCTGTTGTAGAGCAGGGAGGCTGCCACCAGTTCCTTCGCGTCCCTGTAGCGTCTGGCTAGTTCGAAGTCTCTTTGCGCCTTCTTCAAGAGGCTACCCCTGTCAGGGTCACCATCCCTGGCCATCCTTCCACCACCAAAATATCTCGAACTAGATTTAAATACTTTCCACGTATTTAGGTTTAATGAGATACCCAAAAGTTACTTCAGTGCAAAATCTGGTATAAGAATGGCCGACCTTCCGTCGAACAGGTTTGTAGTAGGCCTAGCGTCCCTCGCAGGCAGCGACGTTACTAGAGAGGAGATGATAAAGTATTTCACCGACCTTGTCAGGGAGGCATACGGCATAGATAAGGTCTCAATAAAGGATATTGATGACAGTGAGGATAGATCTGCAGTAAGCACGCAGGTTCTCTCTACAAGAAAGCCATTCATCGACAACAACCTGAGCGAGTATTCTCTTTCACCTGAGCTTATAGGCTACGGCAGCAGCGGCTACAGGAGCTATGCCGCAGTTCCGATAGTCGCTGACGGCCGTGTGGTATCACTACTAGAGATGCTCTCGCCTTCGGAGAACAGGTTCACAGAAGAAATCATCCATGACGTCTCTGTCGGTGCACTGCTTATCGGTTTCGCGCTAGCGTACAAGTCTGAGCGCAGCAGGAACGGCAGGCTCGCAGAGTACTTTGATGCAGCCTTCAACAGCGACAATCCCCAGATGCTCGTTGCTACTGGTGGAAGCGTAGTCAAGGCCAACAAGGCGGCCATGAAGCTCTTCAGGGTGCAGCAGGGTTCCGACATAAAAAGCGCGATAGGCGTGGATTACAACGGCGTGCTATCAATGACAAATAGAAGCGCACCGAGCACGATAGCCATCAGGCAGGACGGGACCGACCGGACATATTCTGCAAGCGTTAACAGAGCCAGCGACGCGCTCCTCCATGTCGCGCTGCAGGACGTATCAGACATGTCATCGATGAGGAATGCTGTGCAATCAATAGCGCAGAGCAACGACGCGATGATAGTATTCACGGACAGCCTGCTCAGCATGGTTGACTCCACAGAGAATTTCGAGCATATACTCGGCTATGAGAAAAGGATAATGATGGGCAAGCCCATAACAGACATAATAAGCGACAAGCAGCGCGAGGGCTTCGCTGCCATGGTGAGGGATGAGAAGCAGCACGGCAAGCTGACAGGCAGGACCGAGATGCTCTCAATAAGCGGATATCCGATGAGGATGCACTTCTCTGCGATAAGGTCGCTGGACGGTTATGTTTTCATGCTGGTCAGGTCAGACGCTGAGAAGTATGTGGAGGACCTGCGCGAGAGCCTCAACGACTTCATCGCCAACGCCGCAGAGATAGTGCTGAGGGTGGATGGCATGGGCTTCATAACATCGTGCAATCTTTCAACGGAATCTACGCTCGGCTACAGCCGTGAGGACCTTGTCGGCAAGGACATCCGATCCATATACAAAGAGCAAGCGATAGTCGACAGGGATATGACCTACGCCAGGAACCTTGGCAAGCCAGACAATTCCTATGTAGACCTGCTTGCGAAGAGCGGTGACATAGTGCCAGGAACGCAGTCGATAAGGCTGCTGACGGACCATGAGGGCAGCACGGAGTACTTGGTCGTGATAAGGGAGCTTCTGACGAAGCGGAGCCTGGATGACATGGAGCTGGCCCTAAACAAGATGGAGAGGGACCTGAAGCAGCTCAGATCTACCGGCGAGCTGAAATCACAGTTCATATACAACATATCGCACGAACTCAAGACGCCGATGACAAACATAAAGGGCTTCGCAAAGCTGCTCTACAGCGGGGAGTTCGGCGAGCTCAACGATGAGCAGAGGCAGTACATACAGACGATATCGGATGAGGCCGACAGGCTGATGCTGATAATCCAGCAGGTGCTAGACTCTGCAAAGCTGGACGCCCAGAAGGTAAAGCTGGAGCTGAAGGATGTAGACCTCAACGCGATGAAGGATAATCCTAGCATAGTCGCACTCAAGGAATCAGCGGAGGAGAAGGGGCTGGCCTTCAAGTGGGATGTTGCATACGATGTGCCGACAATCAGGGCGGACCCAAACAGGCTGATACAGATATTTGTTAATCTTATAGGCAACTCCATAAAGTTCACTGACAACGGCAGCATCCAAGTCAAGATATACCGGAGAATGCGAAGCAAAGTCCAGTGCGACGTCATTGATACTGGGATAGGCATAAGCGAGGAGGACAGGCACAGGCTCTTCAGGAAGTTCTACCAGGTGCAGGCGAAGAAGGACCTGGTCAAGCAGGACGGCGCAGGCACAGGCCTCGGCCTATCGATAGCAAAGGAGCTGGTGAAGCTGCACGGCGGCGAGATATCGTTCGAATCGACACCCGGCAAGGGCACGAGATTTTGGTTCACACTAAGGGTCAAGCCGAAGACGAGGAGGCTGAAGGCGCAGCAGTGATCATGCAACAAGTATGCCGCAGGCGTTGCCGAATGCGGACGCCATAACTAATGAGTTCTGGAGCGATGAAAAGCTGAGATCCTTGAACACGCCGCCCATGGTGGTGTTCAGGATGCTGCCTGTTGTGAGGTTGACAACGAGCGTGAGGGCGGACCCTGTAGTGTAAGAGGTGGACGACACGGTCGACCACACAGCCGCATAGTTGCCTTTGCCAACGCTTGTCACATTGTATGTAATCGCGTACGGCGCAATAGCCGTCGCATTCGCGTACGTGGCCGGCCCGGTCGGAATTCTGTTGTAATGGCTCGCGTAATCGTTGGTGTACACCGACTGCGTGCAGTTCCTTGTGTTTGCATACGCTATGGTGTAATTCTGCATAAGCCCGTACCACTCGTTGTTTTTCAGGTACGCGGTTATGCGCTGCTGCGGGGTCAATGCCTGGCTAACAGTTGTGGTGCTCTGCAAGCTCACGTTGTATATTATTATCGTGGTGGAGTAGTTCGCCATAGGCCCTGTCACCTGGCCTATCACGTGGATACGGCTGTAATCAGGGCTCTCGTTCAGATAGGCGGTTAGCGGCGTTATCGTCACTAATGCTGTTGCGTTTGTCAATGAATTAAGGCGTATCTGCATGTCGGCCTGCCTGCTCAGGCTTCCGCTTACCCTTGTTGAGTTGTGGAGTATGAGCGTGACGTTCAGCGTCGGGTTTATGAAGACAGGAGATTTGCCTATGTATATGTAAGCCAGGTTTGACGCCGCTTGGCCGCTGTGCAGGCTCACAACGTACTGGGTGCCCCCCACCCTGATCACGGTAGGCGCCTGTGTGAGCGTCAGAGTGGTCGGGCCGCTTATGCTCAGCGCTCCGCTGCCGAAGGCGAAGAGTATCAGCACGACAACTACCACTATTATTGCGACTACAATGCCAAGCCCTATGTGGATCCTGCGCACCATCGAACCAGAGGATATCCCCTTTAAAGGTTTATTAAAGTTTTGATGACTGCCGCAAACCAAAGGAATGGTGCAAAGCATAATATTCTTTCCGTTGATATCTATCAGGCGATCGGATGGCGGCGGGCAATGTTCCCTTAAAGGAAGTGATAATGGCTCTTGTCAATGAGAAGCAGCAGCTCAGTTACAATGAACTGAGCGACATGATGTTCAGCCGTGGGGTGTCGGAGGACGAACTGAAGGGCTCCCTCAAGGATCTCGAGGATTCCAAGCTGATAGCTTCAAGGAGCAGCGGCGGAGTGATGACCTACTACATGCTGCAGCAGGAATCGGCTATGCGCCGAGTGCTCATAATAGAGGATGACAAGAACATAAGCAAGCTGATGGCTCTCTCGATAGGGAAGGGATTCGAGGTAGGCCAGATATATGATGGAGGGGAGGCAATAGAGGCGGTCAGGGCTGTCAGGCCTGAGCTTGTTATATTAGATTTGATGCTGCCGCACAAGGACGGCCTCGACATATGCCAGACCATAAAGAGCGACCCGAGCACAAGCAACATAGTCGTCATACTGGTGAGCGCGATGGACCCGACAAGCAACCGCTTCAAGGGCATAAAGTACGGCGCGGATTACTATATAAAGAAGCCGTTCGACCCAAGCGACCTGCGCACCCTTGTAACCATATTCCTGAAAAAGAAGGGGAAGCGGTTCGACCCGTTGGTCGACCTGCCTGACGAGGAGCGCATATCTAATGAGGTTGAGCGGTCCATAAAGGAGGGCGCACTTTATACAATAGGCACGATAAAGATAGACGGGCTCGGGGCATATGTCAGGAGGTTCGGGGAGCATGCAGGAGTGGTAATACTCAGGCTCATATCGCAGCTGCTCCAGGACTCGATAAAGGTGAAGGGCGGTAGCGCGTTCACCGGCTTCCTTAACGGCGACGAGTTTGTCCTTGCCGGTAAGAAGGAGGAAGTCAATGCGATAATTGATGAGATAAAGAACGAGTTCACCGCCGTGCTGCCATTCATACTGCAGGACGCTGGATACAAGCTGCTTGACCTTAACATAGACAGCCTGTTCGAATCCAAGGAGGTGCCGAAACTCACCCTGGTGTACGAGGAATCCGACAGGGATCAAATAAAACAGAGGAGGAACGAGATACTCAAGGGCAGGGGTGGAGGGTTCCAGGGTGATGCTGGGTCATACACATACGATGAGCTGCAGCGCCTATTCGGCATGAAGAACCTCGACATAAAGATAACCAGGGATGCGAACGGCGTCAAGCTTCATGTGGGTAAGAGTGCGGACGATGAAAAGGAGGGATAGATTAGATGAGAGCCAGCCATAGCGGCGGTGCAAGGTCCCAGGCAACTATAGATTTCCTAACATCGTACGGCATAGTCATAGCCGTGGTCGCCATCACCGTGGCCATAATATTCCAGCTCGGGGTTTTCAGCCCGCAGTTCGCGCCGCAGTACTGCAACCCTGCCCCGTCATTCTCGTGCTCCTCCTTCGCAATGTTCACGAACGGCAATTTCACATTTCTGCTTACACAGTCCATAGGCGCATCAATAAAGATAACCGGTATAGGCTGCTCAAGCGAGGTGAACGGCACAGGGGTCGGGCCAAGGTACGGCAACGTGAAGATGACAGGGAACGCACCCTACCCTATACTCTTCTCGAACGCGCCGAAGCAGTTCACCGTATTCTGTTATGATGCGCCTGGCAGCACGCCTGCTACTGGCGCGCTTGGCAGCACGTTCATTGGGTACGTATGGCTCAATTACACGTACTCGGGGCTTCCGAACAGCTACCAGACGACGCAGCAGGTGCTGGCGTTCAGCACCACCTACACGTAGCTAAGCGGCTGTGACATTGGTGGATATCCTTGCATCCTCTTCTCCTACAACAGTTATCCTGTAATTTGCGCCTGCTACCGGAGTTATTGTGAAGTACCTGCTTGCAGGCGTGATCCTGCCGATGAAAGAGAAGGTGTGCGATTGTCCGGGCTGAAGGGTAAATCCAGGACTGTCCTCATTGTCATTCATTTCACCTGATGCAAAAGGTACTGCCAAGGTGCCGTTGGCTGTGATCAGGAACGGCAGCATGTTCTCATTCTCTTGGAAGTCACCCTCCTCGGTTGTACGCTGGGCCAGATCAGCAGCAAGCCTTGCGCTTAGCGAGTTGTACAACGTGCTATTTGTACTCAGATTCGCCAGCATGGCGCTGGTCACGTTCAGCCTGCTCATCATGTCCTCGAAATCGCCGATGGAGTTCGCGCTTGCGTTTGCCGCCATCCTGCTAAGTATTGTGTTTGCTTCGGCAGCGAACATGCTCAAATTCACCACTACGTTCTCCCTGCCGAATACACCTATGAAGTGCAGGTCAACGCTGCTGTTGGAGTTATCCCTCACCGTGACTAACAGGTCTGTGACGTTGCCGTTCGACGCGCTAAGCGCGGCGCCTGTTATGCTTATGTTGCTACCGAGCATGTCAAGCGCCTCCCTTTCGCTGGAGTTAAGCGCTTCCATCTCTCCTGCCCTTAAGCTTACGTGCCTGCTGCCTATGCTGATTGCTATGACCGAAGGCACAAGGACGAAGTCCTTTGGCACGCTTGTGCTGTTCGTGTATATGGTTACAACGACAGGCGACAGGTCTATCAGGGCGCCGCTGCCCGAGTTCACCTTGCTGTTAGCCACGAGGTGCGCCGTTACGCTTTTACTTGGTACCGTAACATTATAGGTGGTGCCGTTTATCGTTATGGACGCTGAGCTTACGTTGAACCTCACCTGGTTTACGATGGAGCCGTTAGGCAGGTTTATGCTGCCTAGCACCTGGCTGGAGTTTAGCACACGCATGAGGTCCACGCTCCCCGTGATGTTAGCTGATATCCATCCGCTGTTTGTTGTATGGGCCGCTATCGAGTAGTAGTACAGGACAAGCGATGACGTTCCTGCCGGCACCTGCGGAGGGTCGGTTATGCTCAATAGATAGCCGGCTTGAGGTTTTCCTGCAATGGAGCCAGAATATATATAAACCAAGGATCCTGCAACGATGACCGCTATAACAGCCAGGGCTGCGGCAACCGATAATCTCACACTATCACAGGCGTACATCTAAATGGAAGATTATAAAGGCTTGCATATGTTTCGGCTGGACTGCTGTGCAATTAGCCACCAGGCCAACTGAAGTTATAAATAAATGGTGTTTGATTATTCCTAAGGCGATTGAGTGGGATCATCATCCTCGTTTGCGGTTTCCGCTGCGGTATTTGCAATAGTGCTCATGCAGGCGAGCAGCGCCTCATACGTAAGCATAATACAGCCGTTCAACACCACGGTTTACACGGCGAACAGCACGGTCTACATCGGCAAGGACGGGCCTGGCCAGACATTCTATGTGACCATATCGGCAGCCACTACAAACAGCACAGGGGTGGTGAACAACCTTGGCTGGAACAAGTTCGTGGTGACAGGTCTTCCTTCGGGGTGGATAGCGCAGAACTCGTCGCTCTACAATCCAACGCTATCGGTGAAGATAACGCCGGCAGCAAGCACCCCCAACGGCACTTACAAGTTTAATCTCACAGCAGTGAATGTGGGCAATTACTCAAAGCTTGGCGCAATAAGGTTCATTGCAGAGATTAATGTTACGCCTAACGTCTTCAAGCTTGGTGTGACGCCAGACACGGCGTACGTGAGCGCGGGGGTCCCCACAAACATATATGTTAGCATAAACAACACAGGGGTTTCAGACAGCCTCTTCCTGATAAGCCTTTCAGGACTGCCCGCATACAACATAACGCAGAGCGTCATAGCATTGCACCATGCAACAAAGACTTTCACATATCCGGTTTCATTGAGCGAGCCAGGAGTATACAAGGTCAACATCAATGTCAGGTCGGTTGCAAGCCCGCTGATATACAGGCAGACGAGCGTTACCATAATAACGCAGGCAACGCTGCTTAACGACTACTATGCGATAGGCAGCGGGATAACAGCATTCCCGATAGTCTATGAGCCAGTATACGCCGTAATGCATCTGATAAGCCTGATTTTCAGACACTAGACAGAAAGGCTCTAAAATAGCAACTCACAAAACGAATAAGCCCGAATAGCTCAGTGGTAGAGCGACTGGCTGTTAACCAGTAGGTCGCAGGTTCAATCCCTGCTTCGGGCGTCCGATTGGAAGGTTCAATGCCCTTGACCAACCCGCATATAAAGAAGGTCTAACAGACCCTCTTAATATGCCAAGAGACTATGCGCATGACGGGGACTTCAGGCTGGCAAGCGAATTGCGCACTATGGAGAAGCGATTGAAGGAGCCTAATTTATCCTATGCCTTGGGCTATAAGCGCTTCCTAGAGCTGAATAACCGCAAAGCGAAGACAATAGCCAGAAGGTTACAAGAGCTAAGATATCTCTTAGGCATACTGCCAAAGGATGCAAGGAAGGCCACAAGAGAGGACATAGAGACCGTAGCTTTGGCCATAAACAAGAGCGGTAAGGCTTCCATATCAAAGGACAAGCTTAGACTTGGTCTAAAGAACTTCTACAAATGGGTTTGCAAGACAGAGGAGTACCCAGACCTTGTCAAATGGATAAAGCTGTCAAACGAAGGGTCAAAGAGGCTGCCAGCAGAGGTGCTTTTGACAGAGGATGACATACAAAAACTCATAGAAGCATGCATGAACCAGAGAGATAAGGCTCTAATCGCACTACTTTGGGACACTGGAATGCGTATCGGAGAGCTTCTGACCCTCAAAATACAAGATATATCTTTCCAGAACGAAGGAATTAGCTACGTAAGGGTCTCTGGGAAGACTGGAGATCGAAGAACACCGATAGTTTTCAGCACTCCGTACCTTGCGAATTACCTGAATGACGTAAGAAGGAGCGCAAAACCGACAGATGCGCTGTTTGTCATCATAAATCACGGTA